>JAXKHW010000217.1:0-2377 GCA_036549635.1 Collinsella sp.
GAGATGCATCGTCCTCCCGTGGTGCCGATGGAGCGCGTGGTCGATCGCACCGATATCGAGCGCGGCGAGCGCGCCGGTCAAAAGCGCAGCCAGGAGCCGGGCTTCCCGCGCTTTTTTGCCGAGCTCAATCTGGGTCTGATTCTTACGGCCTTTGCCATCGTTGCGTTTAAAACCCCTAATCACTTTGCTTTTGGCGGCACCTCGGGCGTGTCGGTCATTCTGTCCACGCTGTTCCCGACCCTGCCCGTCGGCGTCTTTATGTGGATTATCAACGCGGTTCTCGTCGTTTTGGGCTTTATCTTTTTGGAGCGCAAGGCGATTCTTTGGAGCGTCTTCGCCTCGTTTGCGCTTTCGGCCTACGTCTCGCTGTTTGAGCTCTTCATTCCGACCGATGTCTCTCTGACGGGTGATATGTGGCTCGACCTGTGCTTTGCCGTCATCTTGCCGGCGCTCGGCAGCGCTATTGTCTTTGACATCGGCGCCTCGACGGGTGGCACGGACATTCTCGCTATGATCCTCAAACGCCGCACCACGCTCGAGATTGGTCGCGCCCTGCTGCTGGTCGATATCGGCATCGTGACCATCGCGGCCTTTTTGTATGGCCCGCGTGTCGGTCTGTATTGCGTGCTCGGCCTGTTTGCCAAGACGCTTGTGGTCGACAAAGCCATTGAGAGCATTCACCTGCGCAAAGTCTGCACGGTCATTTGTTCCGAGCCCCTTAAGGTCGAGGAGTTTATCGTCAAGCATCTCAACCGCACGGCGACCATCAGCCGCGGCTACGGTGCCTTCTCGGGCAAGTGCGTGACGGTGATCATGAGTGTGCTGAGCCGTCGCGAGGCCGTGCAACTACGCCGCTATGCGCGCGAAGTCGATCCGGGTGCCTTTATCACGATCGTCGATAGCTCCGAGATCGTCGGCAAGGGCTTCCGCGGAACGAACTAGCACAGACGTATTCAACGAACCGCCTGCTGGCGCCGTGTACCTTGCAAATCGGTCATCTTTGAGTATTTGACCCTACATTGGGCAATAATGATGCTAAAGACATCGTTTGCGATCCAAGTGATTCGTTCAAAATACGAAGGGATGATTCTATGTTCTGCTCGCAGTGTGGCGCCCCCATGGGCGATAACGACAAGTTCTGCGGCGCGTGCGGTGCTCCTAATGCCGGTGCCGCTGGCCCCGCTCCCCAGGGACAGCCTCAGCCCCAGCAGTTTGTTCCACAACCGCCCGTGGCGAATGCGCCAAAGGGCTGTGTGGCTCAGGCGTTCCAAGATATGACTAAGACTCCGGGCGTGCTTCAGCGTGTATGCCAAATCGCGTTTTTGCCGGCGCTGATTTGCGTTGTGTCGGTGCTCGTGTTGTTTATTCCCGTTATTGGCGGCATTGCGGCTGCCATCGGCTTTTTGGCAGCTTGCATTGCGAGCGTGTGCGGTTCCGGCTTTGGTATCGAGTGGGGTCGCGATCTGTCGCTCAAGGTTGATGACGGCATGGATCGTCCACTCATGCGTTCCACGTCGTTTGGTCTCGGAGTCTTTTCGAGCGTTATTTCGGTCGTGCTCGAGGTTATCGCTGCCATTCCCGTTATCGGTGTAGTGCTTTCGCTGGTGGAGGGCGTGGTAATTGGCGCCGCGGGCTCGTATTCTTATTACGGCTCCTATGCACTCGAGGCTGCGCTGTTCGGTTCGCTCGGCCTGCTTGTCCTGGCGCTAATTGCCTCGGCGATTCTGGGTGTCTTCTTTAAGATGTTCGCCGACATCGCCGTGATGCACTTTGCGGTGACCGGGCGTGTCGAGAGCGCGTTTTCGCTCGATAAGGTCTGGGCGGCGTTTAAGCACAACAAGACCAAGCTGTTCTGTGCTTCGTTCCTTCCCGAGTTTTTGACGGGCCTGGTTTCCAACGCCATTACGTGGATCTTGACAGCTGTCTTTGGTGCCATCGCCGGAATTGGCGCGTACGGCTATTACTATCGCCCCACGGGTATCGAGGCGATTGTTACCGCCGGTGGTGTCACGCTCGTATTGTTCCTGGTGCTGATTGCATTCGTCACGGTGTTCCTTACGGTCTTTGGCAAGATGCTCAAGCACCGTGCCGTTGGCTATTGGGCTGCACGTTATGCAAGCGAATGGGCCGATGAGGACAAGGACGACGTTTTGACTTTTGTGCTCCCGGGTGAGAAGAAGCCTGCTCCTGCGGGATTCAATCCCACGGCAGCCACTGGTGCTGCGCCTGCCCCGGCGCCCGCGCCTGCACCTGCCCCGGCACCCGCGCCTGCCCCTGCCCCGGCACCTGCTCCTGTCCCCGCACCGGCGTCCGAGGCGACGCCTGCGGAGCCCGATTGGGATGCCGTTGCCACGCCGGCGGATGAGCCGGGCGATAA
>JAXKHW010000023.1:0-8789 GCA_036549635.1 Collinsella sp.
AGCAGGCTGGCGGCAGCCTTGTAGCCCAAGCCCTCATCGAAAAGGGCCGCGGCCCGTCGTCTGGTCGCCTCGTCGTAAGTTGCATATCCATCCATAAAGAAGCCTCCCATTTCTCATGTCCAAGAAATGGGAGGCAGTTCAATTGGATGGGCCCTTCGTGTTTGAGGAGAGGGTTTATGTTGCTGTAAGAAAGCCGGGCCGACTAGAAGTCGTCAGGGGAGAGCGTGTGGACGAACTTGTCGAATTTTTGCTGCTCCGCCTCATCGTTCGTGTCGGTCTGGTATGAGAAGGTGCCCGCGCGGTTCATAATGTCGTCCTCAACATAGATGGGGGCGTTTACGCGCACAGCAAAAGCGAGTGCATCGCTTGGGCGCGCATCGACTGCGTGCTCTTTGCCGTTTTGATCGAGAACGATGACGTTGGCGAAGAAAACCGGGGTTTCCATGTGGGAAATCTCGACGCGAGCGATTTTAGCGCCAAGCTCTTTAACGGCATTGACGGTGAAATCGTGTGTGATAGGTCGTCCGGGGTTCTTCCCGTCAATTCCCTGGCTCAGCGCAGCGGCCTCGAAGGACCCGGTCTGGATGGAGAGGGCGCGAAGAGGGGCTTCGTTTGACTCTGAAGTTTCGCGCTCGCGTAGGACGATGAGGGACGGATGTGGACCGGCGGCCATAACGATGGTTTCGATATCAACGCGGATCATTATGGCACCTCCTTATAGACGATGATGGGATAGGAATATTTCACCTGCTTGAATCGGATAGTAATAGTACCCAAAATAAGGGGAAAGCGCGTGCGATTTCGATATATGAGCCAACTAAAAAATTTTTTTAAAAAGTCGTTGACTTAGAAAAACGGTCTGGGCTAATATAGTCACCGCGCGATGGACCTGTAGCTCAGTTGGTTAGAGCGTCCGGCTGATAACCGGGAGGTCACAAGTTCGAATCTTGTCAGGTCCACCACCTTTTCTTTCGCAATAGACACCCCAGCGAGAGCCGAGTCGCCGCTGGGGTGTTTATTACTGTCTCCGTGGGGGTTTAGCTCAGCTGGGAGAGCGCGGGCTTTGCAAGCCTGAGGTCAGGGGTTCGATCCCCCTAACCTCCACCATGATGGACCTGTAGCTCAGTTGGTTAGAGCGTCCGGCTGATAACCGGGAGGTCACAAGTTCGAATCTTGTCAGGTCCACCATCAAAACTGTGAAGAGCCTCGAGGCATGGCCTCGGGGCTTTTTTCTTGTGTGTGATAAAACTCATTTTGGTTTTGTGTGCTGTGCGAAAGATTGGGTAGTATAGCTATTCAATGCGGCGAAGGCGCCGCGTGTTAACCGCTACGTACCGGAGGTGTTCCATGGTTCGTGTCGACATAGAGACCATCGTCATGGCCGCCGGTCCCGTGCCATCGCTTATCGTACTTCGCGAGCGCTGCAGCAAATCGGACTCCCCTGCGCCACTGCGCTCCCTTTCCATTCAGACTGGTTCGTTTGAAGCTGCTGCCATCAGCCGCGGCATCGATAGCGGTCGTGCCGAGCGCCCGATTGCCCATGACCTGCTGCTCGATACGCTTGATGCCCTGGATGCAAAACTCGAGCGCATCGAGATTGTCCGTGCCGAGCCTCCCGTGTTCTACGCGACGGTCGTCGTTTTGGCCGACGGCAGTGAGCATAGGATCGATGCGCGTCCGAGCGATGCCATCGCCCTCGCCGTGCGCAGCAATGCTCCCATGTTTGTTGAGGACGACATCATGAACCGCCTGGGGACCGTCTCTCCGGTTGCCGAGGAGGTCGATGACGAGCAGGAATTTGAGAAGTTCGACGAGTTCGTCCATACGCTCTCGCCCGATGATTTTTAAATGACGAGTAGCCATGAGACTGAGTGTGCACTGATGGGTCGCGGCGTTTCAGCCGAGGCCGCCGCCATTGCCCGCGAGGCCCAGATGCGCTCGGAGGCATCCGAGGCCGCACGCATTGCCTATGTGACGCAGGCCCGCACACTTCGCGAGCGCCGTGCCTCCTTTATCAAGATGGTTGCCGTCTCCGCACTTGTCGCGGCAATCTCCTCGCGCCTTCGTGGTACAGTTGGTGCGCTTGGGTTTTCGATTTCGACGGGCTTGGTCATCTGGGGCGTGGTCGATGCCGTGATGCTGACCAACCAGATCAAGGTACTCGATAAGCGCGCCGCCGATATGATGCGCGCCCGCGACGCCGCCGCCAAGATCGCTGCCGAGGCACAAGAGATGTAACGACGCCGGACTCGATGGGAAGGTCTAAAAATGGCACAGGATATGCAGGACGCCGGAAACGTCTCCGCCGAGCTCGACGCCATGGTGTGCGACCTCATCGGGGCATTTTTAGACGACCTGGCCGCTGGTGAGAACCCCGGCGTTGTCGTTGCGATCGAAGACGCCGCGTCCAACCGCTATCTGGCGGCACTCGACGAGGACGGCGAGGAGGCATGCCTCGAGGCTGCCACCAACTTTATCTCCGAGCACAAGATGGGCCTTAAGGACGAGGGCCTGGGTCGCATCGCCCGTTACGCCATCGGCTACACCGGCTGCGTCGAGATTGACGGCGGCTATCACGATGCTCTGCTCGTGAGCTTCTTCGAAACCACGCTCGAGAGTGGTTTTTCGGCATATGTGCTGTATGAGGGCATGGGCGCCGGCGATGGTTTTATGTGGAGCGACCCTGAACCTGCAGGTGAGGAAACCCCTCTCATCTAAAATCGCTAAAATAAACGAGTTTTCGGTAAAAGGCTCAATATTCCCGCTGAGCGTTGTATCGCTGGGCGGGCCGCATACGCGTGCCGGTTGTATATAGATAGAAGATAGGGGAACTACATGCGCGTAGACAATCTGAGGAACATCGCCATCATCGCTCACGTCGACCACGGCAAGACGACGATGGTCGACAAGCTCCTGCGTGCCACGGACGCCTTCCGTGCCAACCAGCAGGTCGAGGACCGCGTCCTGGATTCCAACGACCAGGAGCGCGAGCGCGGCATTACGATTCTCGCCAAGAACATCTCTATCGAGTACAAGGACGTCAAGATCAACGTCATCGACACCCCGGGCCACGCCGACTTCGGTGGCGAGGTCGAGCGCGTGCTGCGTATGGCCGACGGCGCCCTGCTGCTGGTCGACGCTTTTGAGGGCCCCATGCCCCAGACCCGCTTCGTGCTGCGTCACGCTATCGACACCGGTCTTAAGATCATGATCGTCATCAACAAGATCGACCGTCCGGGTGCCAACCCCGAGAAGGCCTACAACGACTGCCTCGACCTTATGGCCGACCTGGGCGCTACCGACGACCAGCTTGAGTTCGCCATGGAGCACGTGGTCTACGCCAGCGCCATGAATGGCTTTGCCCGCCTTGACCCCAACGACGGCAACATGGACATGTATCCGCTGCTCGATATGATCATCGACGACATGCCCGCGCCCGAGGTTGACGAGAACGCCCCGCTGGCCATGCAGTGCGTGACCATCGACCACTCCAACTTCGTTGGCCGTATCGGCATCGGTCGCGTGTACTCCGGCACCATCCACCAGGGCGACCAGATTTTGGTTGTGAAGAACGACGGCTCCAGCGCCACCGCTACCGTCAAACAGCTCTTTACCTTCGACTACCTGGGCCGCACCGAGTGCCAGGAAGTCGGCGCCGGCGACATCGCTGCCGTCGTGGGCATCGACCGCACCGATATCGGCGATGTCTACACCGATCCCGAGAACCCCGTCGAGCTCGAGCCCATCGAGATCGACCCGCCGACCCTGTCCATCGTCTTTGAGGCTTCGACCTCCCCGCTCGTCGGCCGCGACGGCGACATCGTGGGTGCCCGTCAGCTCAAGGAGCGCCTGTTCAACGAGGCCGAGAACAACGTGACTATGAAGATCGAGGAGCTCGAGGACAAGAGTGGCGTCGAGGTCTCGGGCCGTGGCATCCTGCACCTGTCCGTCCTGATGGAGTCCATGCGCCGCGAGGGCTTTGAGTTCCAGGTCGGTCGTCCCCGCGTTCTGTTTAAGAAGGACGAGAACGGCAACAAGATGGAGCCCGTCGAGCAGGCCGTCGTCGAGTGTCCGGACGAGTACTCGGGCAAGGTCGTTGAGGTCTTCGGCACCTCCGGCGGCATCATGACGAGCATGGATACCTCGGGCATCGTGACGCACCTCGAGTTTAAGATTCCGACCCGCGGCATCATGGGTCTTAAGAACCGCATCATGAACGTCACCCACGGCGAGGGCGTGTTCTACCACACCTTCCTGGAGTATGGTCCTTACGCTGGCGAGATCGGTAACCGTCAGAACGGCGCCATGATCTCCATGACCACCGAGAAGGCCGTTGCCTATGCTCTGGGTACGCTGCAGGAGCGCGGCCAGCTGTTTGTTGAGCCGGGCACCGAGTGCTATGAGGGCATGATCGTGGGCGAGCGCAGCAAGGCCGGCGACATGGTCGTCAACATCGCTCGCACCAAGAACCTGGGCAACCAGCGTTCCTCGACCTCCGATATCTCCGTCCAGCTGGTGCCGCCCCGCACCTTCTCGCTGGAGGAAGCGCTGGAGTACATCGCCGACGACGAGCTGGTCGAGATTACTCCCAAGAACATCCGCCTGCGCAAGCGTCTGCTCAATGCTACCGACCGCAAGAAGGCTGCCGTTCGCGCCGGCCAGGTCAACAAATAAGCACTGGGGCTTATAACCGCCAAGAAGAAAGGGCGTCGACCGCAATGGTCGGCGCCCTTTTTTGTGCACAGGGACTAAGCTGGTCTGCACCACCACAAAGGTGCCTGGCCCCTTTATGGTGGTTGGCGGCTAAGCGGTGGGGAGTTCTGGCATGTTAGCCGGCTGCTGCGGCTTGAGGTGGGCGTTGCGCCAGATGATCTGGATGATGTAGCCGAGCATAAAGACAAAGGCCACGCCGCTGATGAAGCCGCCTACGAGGGGAAGCCCCGTGAGGGCGCCGGCGATCACGCCGCCCACGGCTGCCATGGCGTAGCGGTTTTGGCTGTGTCCGACCATGCGGGCGATCGCGCACCCCGCAAAGGCACTCGACACCAGCGCGATGCCGATAACACCGCACATGAGGGCTCCGGCAAGCGACAGACCAGCGATAGAGATAATTAGCAGTAGGACGGCGGGGACGATAGCAATCGTGCCCAGAAGACCGCTCACCCACAGGGGCATGGGGCGCTGGTGGAGCATACCGGCGGCGCTGGCAGTCGCACGCGGAAAGACGAGCTCGAGCAGCAGAGCGACAAAGCAGGTCGAGAGTGCCGCGGCGACGATACCGCCGATGACATCGTTAACGGTGGAAGTATCCTCGTTCTCGGTGCGGTCGATCTTGAGTGCGCCGACCTCGGCTCCCGCGGCGCGCTCGGGGTCCTCGGAGACGTGCGCGTTCACGGTGCCGGTGATGTGGGCGTTCTTGCCCAGGATGAGCTTGTCGGCCCAAACCTCGACATCGCCCTCGACGGTGCCATCGATGATCACCGTGTCGCCCGCAAGCGCTGCCGACTTGGTAGAGCCGCGCAGGGCAACCGTCTCGCCTATCGCGTAAAAACAGTTGGCGGTGCTGTCGGAATTGAGCACAACGTGCTGACCGACGACCGTGACGCTGCCATCAACCGTGGTCTTGGCGATATCGATAGTGCGTGCCGCCAAGCGGACGGCGCCGCCCACCGTGCAGTCGCGGATGGAGAGGCTCTCGCCTGCTGCAATTATGTCGCGGCCGATGGACGCATCGTCCAAGTTGAGGGCCTGACCTGCCCAGTACAGGTCACCTTCGACGCCGGACGAATTGGCGTCATTGTCGGTCGCAAGTACGTTGCCTGCGGTGTCCGTGCCGGCGAACGACGCCGTGGGAAGCGCGGCGACCGCTAGAGCGATGAGCGCGAATAAGATCGTGATGCGGCCCCACGCTTTACGGCGCTGGGTCGACGGGAATTGATTACAGGGCATAGTGAATCCTTCGTCAGATGCTCGACATGCACCTAACAGGGTACCCAACGCGTGGGCGCTCTAAAAGAACCTCTCGGTTGCATTTCGAAGGATGAGCCCGCGCCACCTACTTTTTGCGGTGCAAAAAGCGTGCGATGTCATCCTCGGTGGGGCTTTTGATATCAAAGCGCAGCGACAGCCAGCGTAGTCCCATGGTCACCACGACGCAAACGACCAGTGCGACGACATTGCTGACCAAGCCGCTCATGACAAGGCAAACATAGCTTGCCGATCCGGCGATGGCCGCGATGGCATAGAAGTTGGTGCGCTGGAAGATACCCGGCACCACACCCATAAAACCATCTCGCAGCATGCCGCCGCCCACCGCGGTAAAAAAGCCCATCATGATGCACACCGCCGGCGCAAAGCCGTAGACCAGCGCCTTGTCTGCGCCGGTTGCCGCATAAATACCCACCGAGATGATATCGAGCAGGGGAATGAGCTTTTCGGGCTTGTCGACGATTGCCGGGAAGATGTAGATGATGGCCGCGGTGGCGATGGAGAGCGGGAGCGCCATCGGTTGGTTGAGGATGTAGACGTTACCCACCTGCAGCGTCATATCGCGCAAAAGACCGCCGCCCAGTCCACAGACCACGGCGAGCGCGACGGCGCCCACCAGGTCGAGTTTGTGCTCGCGTGCGACTAACACGCCCGAGATCGATGCCGCGACGACGGCGAACATCTCGAGCCAAAACGGGATGGCGACCATGGCATCCGAGGCATGTGAGGTAATGGTTATGGCGGCGACGACGGGCAAGATGGGGTCCTTTGGATTGTGGGTTTAGACAATGCCCGTACATAGTACATGGTTGGCGGGCGTGGCGACCCTATTGCTCGGTAAACGGTTGGCAGCGGATGCTGACATGGCATTGCTGGAATGCCAGGGATCCAAAACATGTACGTCACCCTCCAAAAACGGCATTTTTCGACATCTTTGGAGGCGGACGTACATGTTTGGATTGAGCTCACAGCATGAGTGAGTTGATTTACTCACATCCGGTATATTTCCCCACTTCAACGGACATAAGAGTTGGATACCGGCTCAGAGCGAGAGGCCCTCAATGGATACCCCTGTTCTCATTTCGCATAAAACCGCATGGCTTGTCCATCATGCACCCCAGAATTTGGTTCAGTCTCTTGCGCGGCACGACTACCAGATAGGCGCACAAGGCATCTCCACCCAGCAACGTGTTGTGCGCATACGACAGGCTCTTACCGACTGCGGCATTCCGTCCGATATGCTTAAGACTATCGATATCGCGGTTGTATTCGAATTCGAGCGAATTCGTACCAAAGGCGTCGTTTGTCACATTCTTGGACAAAATCTTCCCTACGAGCATATTAACGAGTTGACGCCCGGAATCTTCATCACCGACGAAGCCTTCACCTTTGTGCTCGCTGCCGAGTGGATGGATAGGATCGAATATCTCGAATATGGCTATGAAGTTTGCGGCGATTATCGCATGAGGCTCAATCCCGCCGACCCTTATACCGGGCAACCAGCCACTACCTCCAAGGATGAAATAACCAAACTGCTCGATCGGCACCCCGGCAAACCCGGTGCCACACGTGCACGGCTCGCGCTCAGGCACATCTACGATCACTCGGCCTCGCCTATGGAGACCGCTTCGGCAATCGCCCTCTCGCTCCCAACAAGCGAAGGCGGCGTTGGTATCCGAGGTATCGAACTCAACAAACCGCTCGAGATCCCTCAACGTCTCTGGCATTGCACAAAAGCCCGAACACTCAAAATCGATGCCCTCATTACCTATAAGCGCAGGGAGCTCGGTATCGAATATAAGGGCGGTTTTCACGATGAGCTCGAGCGCAAGGGAGCAGATGCGGAGCGAGAGGCCGTTCTCTCCCAAATGGGATATCGAATCGTTACGCTCACTTCGGCTCAGTTCGGCAGCCAGCTCGCCTTTCACCGCGCCATGAACAACATTCGCGAAGCACTCGGCATGCCTCGCTGTACCGACACCGGGTACCAGCGAGAGCAAAACGAACTACGCAAGGCGCTTATCCGCAACTGGAAGGGCATGCGAGACGAAGAGGCACCTTCCGAATAGTGCCACTCCCGTGAACTCAATCCAAACGTGTACGTCAGCCTTCAAAGATGTCGAAAAATGTCGGTTTTGGAGGGTGACGTACATGTTTGGGGAAGCGTGGGATCGAGACGTATTTCGATAACAAAAAAGCCCCATTGCTGGGGCTCATACCATCTAATGGCGGAGGAGGAGGGATTCGAACCCTCGTGACCTTATACAGGCCAAACGGTTTTCGAGACCGCCGCATTCAACCACTCTGCCACCCCTCCGCGTGGGGTAAAAACAAAGCAGGCTCGAAGGCCTGCTTTGGAATTAACTGGCGGAGAGTCAGGGATTTGAACCCTGGAGACGCTTTTGACGCCTACACGATTTCCAATCGTGCTCCTTCGGCCACTCGGACAACTCTCCGTTAAATGCGAAAGTCAGTATACACGAGGAATCGCAAAGTGCAAACAGAAAACTTGGCATTTTTTTGATTCGCGGTGTCGCATGCCACGCCTTACGTGCGCGATATAAGCAGCCTGACCAGCAAAATCGTGCGGAGCAAAATGTTCAAAAAAGGACGTAATAAGCCACGGGCGAACGAAGTTAAAAATTCTTTGGCAGTCGATTGAGCCACCGGTATGCATTTTGCGACCACAGCCTTGTGCCCGTTGAACTGCGGCTTGGCCCAGTTTGTCCCCGCGGCATCGTATCTTGTCCACAGATCCGTCAAGCTTTTGGTCAGCATTTGGTTGGAATGCGCATGAAACG
>JAXKHW010000218.1:0-3294 GCA_036549635.1 Collinsella sp.
ATTCATATGGTTCTAGTATAGGAAAAGGAATTTCTCGGGGCCGCCTCTCGGCGGCCTTGCGAAAAACAAATCCAAGTTAGACCATTTCAAATGGTTCGATGTCTGCCCGGATGCGACACATCTGGTGTGTCCATCCTCGCAGTATCCGGTTCTCAAGGTGCACGCCCTCGCGGCTCATCCGGTTCCACCGGGCCGCGCGGCAAGGAGATATATTGCCAGACCGCGAAGCGATGTGGGACGTCAATTCCACTCTTCACAAGTCCTGCACAATATATCGCTTCCTATATAAGTAATAGAAAGGCTGGTGCAGATATACTGCACGTATCAGATGATGACCCTTCGGTTAAGTGATATATAAAGATCGGTCACCTGTAAGTGTCTATCTACCCGCGCTTTTGCTATATAAACCAGCGCTTTAGATAAAAAAGAGGGAGCGCCGCGCACAGCGCGACACTCCCCTAGCGATTCAAGAGAATCAATTAGGCCTCGAGAGCCTTCTTGGCGATGGTAGCCAGCTCGTTGAAGGACTCGATGTCCTCGTAAGCCATCTGAGCCAGGACCTTGCGGTCGAGCTCGATGCCGGCAACCTTCAGACCGTGCATGAACTGAGAGTAAGAGATGTCGTTCAGGCGAGCAGCAGCGTTGATACGGGTGATCCAGAGAGAACGAATCTCGCGCTTCTTGTTGCGGCGATCACGATACTGATACTGCAGGGAGTGCTGGACCTGCTCTTTAGCATGCTTGTAAGTACGCGAAGCGGCACCGTAGTAACCCTTCGCACGGTGCATAACGGTACGGCGCTTCTTCTTGGCGGCAACAGCGCGCTTAATACGTGCCATGTTCTATCAACTCCTAGACGGTAAAACGAAAAACGGGAACGCGAACTTAGGCGAGTCGCGACTTGATGACCTTGCGGTCGGCAGCGGCGATCTCGGTCTCCTGACGGAAGCCACGCTTACGCTTGGTGGACTTCTTGCTCAGGATGTGGCTCTTGAAAGCCTTGGCGCGCATAAGCTTGCCGGTACCAGTCTTGCGGAAACGCTTCTTGGTGCCGCTGTGGGACTTCATCTTAGGCATGAAATACTCCTTAATCGGTTACAGAACACTAGTTACTTGGTATCGCTTGCCGCTTTATCCTCATCGAAGGCGCCCTTAATCGGGGCGAGCAGCATAAGCATGTTACGGCCTTCCATCTTAGGCTTGGACTCGACCGTAGCGTAAGGCTTGACATCCTCGGCGAGACGCTCGAGAACGTTAAGGCCCTGCTCCGGGTGAGCCATCTCACGGCCGCGGAACATGATGGTGATCTTAACGCGTGCGCCCTTCTTGAGGAAACGCAGAACGTGGCCCTTCTTGGTCTCGTAGTCGCCAACGTCGATCTTGGGTCGGAACTTCATTTCCTTGACCTCGACCTTGGACTGGTTCTTACGAGCAGCCTTGGCCTTCATGGCCTGCTGGTACTTGAACTTACCGTAGTCCATGACCTTGCAGACCGGCGGCTCCGCGTTGGGAGCGATCTCGACCAGGTCGAGACCCTGATCGTCGGCGACGCGCTGGGCATCGCGGATGGCGAACAGGCCGAGCTGAGAGCCATCGACGCCAATCAAACGGCACGAAGATGCAGTGATCTCGTCGTTGATGCGGGTGTCATCAGACTTAGTTATTTTCCCTACCTCCATTCATAAAAAAAAACCCCGGCGCTTCTCAGCAACCAGGTCGTACACATAGAGTTCCTCGATTTGAGGAAGGGAATCTAAGTTGTATGACCAGTCAGCTGCTCATTGGCGCCAAAAGGTGGGAACCCTCGGGTTCCTCTTTAGGGCATTGCGGGAACAACGCCTTGCGAATAATAACACGTACAGCGCGTTATCACATTACGTACACGAAAAAGGGGGCCGCAACCCCCTTGAACGCTCACTTGCATGTATGGTGCCCGAGGCGAGACTCGAAGGGCCTTCGCTTCGCGAAGCCCCGGGTTTCGGGCGCGCGGCGCCCTCGCCACGCTCCACTACAGACAGGCCACAGGCCTGTTTGATTAACGCTTCGCGCGCTCACGCGAGTTCGGCACGAAAAAGGGGGCCGCAACCCCCCTTGAACGCTCACTTGCATGTATGGTGCCCGAGGCGAGACTCGAACTCGCACGTTGTTGCCAACGGTGGATTTTGAGTCCACTGCGTCTGCCAATTCCGCCACTCGGGCACGTAATGCGTGAGTTAGTTTATCACAGCTTTCTACCGATTAGTCCGAAAATGGAACTTCGAGCATTTCGATGAGTTCGACCGTGCGTAGCATCTCGCGCTGACGGCATCCGCGACCGTCGACCGAAGCCTCACCCATCTGGTTATCGTAAGGGTCCTCGCGCATGCCGTCGAAAGAGGGCTCAAACTCTGCCTGGAATCGATTGTTGGCCACCATACGCCATGGGTCGAGATTGCCAAAGTAGTGACGGCGGCGCCACTCCTCCCCCATCCTGCGAGCAGAAGATCCAAATGACACGTCGGCGTTGAGCCAACCGGTCTGCGGCGTATAGAACTCTGCCCAGTCGTGCGACCCCACCGAATCGGGCGCAACGTAGAGGCCGCTCTGCCAACGGGCAGGCACGCCCGCGATACGGCACATGGTGATAAACGTGAGCGCCATAACGCCGCAATCGCCGCGGAGCGAATGCGCGCAGTCATCGGCAATAGATCCCAAAAGCAAGTACGGCGGCTGATAGCGATAGTCGATATACTGCGTCAGGTAATCATAGATAGCACGGGCGCGATCGAGCGGATCCTCGAGTCCGCCAACAACGCTGGCCGTCAGCTGCTGCAGATACGGCGTAAATGCAATGTGCGGACGGTCCTCGGAAATATCCTCGGGCAGAGGCGCGTCCATACGCGGATGAACCGGAAGTGTGCCACCGTAGACATCACAATAAGCAGCATCGATGTGATAACGATAAGTCACCGAGAATGAGCGCTCACTCGAAGAAGACCACGAGGCGGTACGCGCCGAAGCGTTCGCGGGAGCAACAGCACCCTCCGGCGTCATGTCGAGAATCTCGACCTGAGACTGTTGGCGGCAGGTGGCGGCTACGGGAAGCCAAGCGCGAACGGTCTCCCCCTCTAGAGCGCCGGGGACAGACAAGGACGCCTTAAGCGTAATAACGCGAGTCAATCCGTTTTGTGACTCCATCTCCTTGAGCATCTCGTTGCGCAGTGCAATTCCGTCCGTAGGATCGGGACGCATGCCGGGAACCTCTTTGGGATATACGCGAAGCGAATCGAGGAAGTTGTCGAGAACGAACAGCTC
>JAXKHW010000219.1:0-20568 GCA_036549635.1 Collinsella sp.
GCTGCGGAATGGTGCCTACCACGTTGTCCGCCAGCCAATTCATCTCGACAATCTGCGTGCTCGGCAGCGGAGGGAAGCCTTCGATCTGTACCACGCCGTTCTGGCTATGGAGCTCGCCGCCAAAGGGGTTGATGGATCCCTCAACAATGCCGTTGCGGAGCAACTGCACGAGTTTGCGCGTCTGGTAGGGTAGGCCCGGAGCGTAACGGATGTCGATAACGCCGGAGCTCATGCCGTACCAGTAGTTGACGGCACGCACTTGGTTGTCGTCGCTGGTCTCGTCCCACGTGCCGTGCAGAAGGCTGCGAACGATGAGCTCGTAGTAACGGCCCCAGTTCCATACGGGCATGGCGATGCCGGTGACTTTGCCGTCGACCAAGCGGTGAAGCCCGTAGGCCGTTGGGTCTTCGAGCGACTTTGACATGTCAGCGCCGGTCATGACGCTTACGCCTTCGCGGCACATGGCTTCGGCAAGACCACCGGCGGGAACATCGCCCCAGGTGAGGATGACCTGCGCGCGCGGGTCGAGCAGCGAGGCGCCAATCGCAAAGGCGTTGATCTCGCTGAGTGCGCCCGAGGCGAAGACCGACGCGTGGTAGCCGATGCGGTGGTTGTCCGCCATGCTGGCGGCAAGGGCGCCCAGGAGGAACTTGGCCTCGTACATCTTGCCAAAGTACGAACGGACGCTTTGGTGGGGAAGGCCGATAGAGCAGTTAAGGAACCGAACCTGGGGATACTCAACGGCAGCTCTGAGTGTGTATTCCATCAGGCGGTGCGAGGTCGAGAAGATGACGTTTGCTCCATGTTTGACAGCCGTTTCCACGGCGGCGTAGAACACATCCGGATCGTGACAGTCCTCGAACGCCTCGGTGCGCACGATACCGCCAAAGTGCTCATCGAGATACTGACGCCCTTGGTCGTGCAGGCTGTCCCAGCTCGACGCCGCACAGGGGAACTCATGGATAAAGGCGATGCGCAGGGGGTTGGCCGTCGAGTAGACGGTCTTGCCCATAAAGAAGTTGAGCACGCCAGAGGTGGACTTGGCGGGCGTCTCCTCCTCGTCGACGCTCGGTGCTTCGACAAGATCGACCTTGTCCTCGTCATTTTTGCCGGCAATGACCAGCTCGCGCCAGATCTTGCACAGGCGGTTTACGACGATATCCGTCGGCGTATCCAGCAGGCGGTCCTGGTTGTACACATTGAGGTAGACGAGCATGGCGTCGGCGGGCGTAATGTCCAGGTGATCGCCGCCTGCGCGAAGGTAGGCACGCTTAAAGAGCAGGAAAGTGTGGCGCAGGTAGTCGACCTTTTTCTGCGGCCATTTTTCGATAAGGTTCTGACCGAGCATCTTCGCGAGCGTTTCGTAGCTTCCCTCACGCGAGAACTCGATCTCGTATAGGGGGCAGACGCGCCAAAACGCGCAGAACTCGCCGTACAGGCGGCTTTCGACGGAATCCCATGTGCCGGGGTAGAGACGGGTGACCTTGGCCGAAACCGTCGGGGCGTCTAGGAATTTGAGGACACTGACGCGTTTGTTGCCTTCTTGGACATAGAACCGATGCATGAACTCGGTGACGATGACGGGGTCGCGATAGCCCTCGGTCACCTGGATGTCGTAGAGGTTGGACCACTTGCGGGCGAACTCGGTGCTAAACGGAAGCAGGGGCATAAAGTTACACGAAAAGGCGGACTGACGGCCCTTGGTGACCGTGCCGACGACCATTTCGAGCGGAATATCCCGCAGGCCGACATTCTCTCGCTGACCTAAGGGGAGCTGAGCAACCAAGCTATCGAGGTCCGTAAGGTATGGATGCTCGCTTTGGCTAATGGCGCGTCGACGTCCTTGCTCGCCGCGCTTGCGTGCTTGACGATAGGCCTCTTCCATAATGTTGCTCCCTTAGTCGTTTAAACAACTATATGAACCATGGTACCACGAATGAAAACCACTACAAAGATGCCTGACCCCTTTGCGGTGGTTTAGGCGATGATGGGGGCGATGGCGCGGATGCAGGCGTCGGCAGCGGTGAAAGTGGTGCTGTCGTCGCTGACGATAAAGATGATCTTTCCTTTGATGCCAAAGTCGCCGATTTCGCTAAAGAGCACGTAGGGCTCTTTGTCAAAGCCCGAGATGGGCGAGACGGCCGTTTTGGTTGCGCTCGTGAGCTCGTCTGCCAGCGCGTCAAGGGAAGCCCACTTAGACGTGTCCTTTACGGCAACGGGCACGGCCACGCGTCCAAAGGGCATCAAATGCACGAGCGTGTTCTTGGAGATGTTGGAGTTGGGCACAATGATGGTCTGTCCACAGGCATCCTCAATCGTTGTATGGCGCCAAGTGATGTCTTGGACCACGCCCGACACACCGCCGACCTCGATATTGTCGCCGGGCTTGATGATGCCCATAAAGGTCACTTGCATGCCGCCGATAAGGTTTGAGAGCGTGTCCTGGAAACCCAGGGAGATGGCGATGCCGCCGACGCCAAGAGCGGCGACGAGGGCGTTTGCATTAATGCCAAAACAGTTGTCGAGGATAAAGCTGCCGCCGATCATCCAGATGACGGCGCGCGCGATGTTGATGAAGATACTCGATGCCGGTAGCGGGTTATCGTCTCGGTTAAGCAGATGGTTCAGGGTCTTGGATACGACCTTGGCGGCGACGGCGGTGCCTATCGCCAAGATGACGGCCCAGATGATGTTGTGGACCCACCGTTGCTCAAAGAAATGAAGAATCGGCTCAAACAATTCCATGTAGGGAAAACCTCCTAATGATCGTCCAACCATGATACCCACCAAGAAGCCCGTCCGATCAAATTCGGACGGGCTTCTGTGCTCGATATAAGGTTTACGCGGCGGGGCTGTAAGGCCCGGCGGTGTAGCTTAGCGTCGACGCTTCCAGATAATGCCGAGCATGATGACGATGATGCCGCCGATAAGGCACGCGCCAACTACTGCCAGCGTGCGGTCTCCCGTTGCGACGAGCTTACCGGTCGTCTTCTTGGTGATGACCTTCGTGGCCGTCGTGTCCGTCTTAGGCGAGGGCTTAGGCGTCGGGGCCGGTGTGGGCGTGGGGTCCACGGCAGCGGAGCCAAAGCTGATGGTGCCGGCGAGCCCGGCCATCTTGCTCTCCCAGCCGTTCTGCCCAATCAGCGCCCTCAGCGCCGCCTCGCACGTGCCCCACTCGGTGTACTTGGTGGCGTGTGCAAAGGTGGGAAAGTCGGTCGTGTTGGTAATGATGTAGTTGTTGGTGGCGACGGTATAGGTCTTGGCGGGGTCGAGCGTGCTGCCATCTTTGGTGAGCGTGGCGCTCACAATGCGCTTGCCTTCGGGCTGCGTCCAATCAATCGTCACGTTGATGCCGCCAAAGGAGAGAACGCTGCCAGAGTCATCGCGCCACTTGTACTTGTCTTGCGCCTCCTGCTCGGTATGGCCGGCTGCCACGTAGGCTTGCTGAAGCTCGTAGCTGTGATTGCACTCGTCGCTGATTTGCAGCGAGTGCTCGAGTGCTGCGAGGAAGTCCGCGCCGGTCATGGTCCAGGTTTCCACGGTGTTGCCGTAGGGCGAGATGGCGATGACGTTGCCGGCGGTCACGTTGCCCGCCGCGATGCCGCCGCGGATGCCGCCAGCGTTTTCGATGGCGAGGTCCGCGCCCGTCAGGGCAAGATAGGAGCCGCAAATCACGTGGCCGATGGTCTGGGCCTTGGTGGTGTCGCCCTCCTTGCTGGGGCGGAAATCGGTGGTGCGCACCATTTCCCAACCATACGTGCCTGCGGCGTCCTCGCCGTAGAAATAGTTGGTGGCGGATGTGCCGAGCACCTTGTTCGATTCGTTTTCAAAGTCCTCGTCGAGCGGCTTGATCTTGTTGCGGACGGCTTCAAGGCGGCTTTGGTAGTCGGAGCCCTTGTCGGGGTCTGCCAAAAGGTCGTTGACGTTCTTGGCGGTGTAGAGCTTCTCGTCGCTGCCGTCTGCAGGGACCGTGACCGTGTCATCGTCGGTCGTCTCGGTGCCATTCGTGTCGTATTTGTACGGAATGGAAAGCAGTCCCACCTCGGCAAAGGCACTGCCCGCCTCGACAACGTGGATTGTCTTGCCGTCGGCTCCCGTCACCTTCTCGTTAAGGTTGATGTGCTCGTGGCCTGCGATAAGGGCATCGACGCCACGGAGCCGCGTGGCAAAGGTCTTGGCGTTGAGTGTATGCGCGATACACACAACAACATCGCAGCCCTCCCTGCGCAGCTGCTCTGCCTCGGTATTGATGGCGTTCGCGGCACTCGAGAACGACGTACCCGCGACCAGGTCCGCGCGCAGCGAGGATTCCAGCGACTCATCCATGGCACCCACGACGCCGACCTTGATTTTGTAGTCGAATGTGGAGTGATCCTCGCTATCCTCCCAGGTGCGATCGAGCGTCTTCGTGATGCTCGAGCTCCATACGCCGCTCGTAGACTTTGCGTTCGCGCAGAGCATGGCGAAGGGCGTGCCGGTGGTGCTGTAGCCGGTCATGGTGCGGAGTTTGTCCGCGCCGTAGCTCCAGTCGTGGTTGCCTGGCGTGGTCGCGTCGTAGCCGTCGGCGTAGAAGGTGTCCATGAGCTCGGCGATGCTCTTGCCCTCGCTCATGGTGGCGAAGGACTGCCCGTGGAAGGTGTCGCCCGCATCGAGCAAAAGATCGGGGACGCTGCTTTGGGCGCTATAGAGAACCGCCAGTCCGTCAAAGCCCACAGTGCCGGTGCCCTTGCTTGCGTTGTAGCTGTACTTGTAGCTGCCGTGGATATCGTTGGTGTGCATGACGGCCACGGAGCCGTCAATAGCGGCGGGCAGGTTTCCCGCGAAAGCGAGGCTTGGGATGCCTGCGAGCGCGCCGGCAAACAACGCGGTGGCTAACGCAAGGCGGGGGAGTCTTTTCATGGCAGTTTCCTTAGTCCTTAGCCAGAATGTCTGGTTGAATATCGGATTATCGACATAATATGCGAAAACCGCCGCAAGGGCGTCTGTCCCTTTGCGGCGGTTTTGACGTTTGCGCAGATAAAACCTACCAAAATAAACCTGTCCCTTTTTGGCAGGTTTTAGCTCAGCAGCATGCGGTCGTTGGCGAGCTCGCCTCCCGAGACCTCCTCGAACTTCTGCAGCAGGTCGGCTACGGTGAGCGACTTCTTCTCATCGCCCGCCACGTCGTAGATCACGTGGCCTTCGTGCATCATGATCAGACGGTTGCCCAGACGGATGGCGTCGTTCATGTTGTGCGTGACCATGAGCGTGGTCAGGTGGTTCTCGTCGACGATCTCCTCGGTCAGGTTAAGCACCTTAGAGGCCGTCTTGGGGTCGAGGGCCGCGGTGTGCTCGTCGAGCAGCAGCAGGCGCGGCCTGGTGAGCGTGGCCATCAGCAGGGTGAGTGCCTGGCGCTGGCCACCCGAGAGCAGGCCGACCTTGGCGTTGAGACGCGTGTCCAGACCAAGGTCTAGGCGCTTGAGCAGCTCGACGTACTCATCTTTCTCGGCCTTGGTGACGCCCCACGAAAGGCCGCGACGCTGGCCGCGACGCTTGGCGAGGGCCAGGTTCTCGGCGATCTGCATGTCGGCAGCGGTACCGCGCATGGGGTCCTGAAACACGCGGCCCAGGTACTTGGCGCGCTGCGACTCGCTCAGGCGCGAGATGTCGGTGCCGTCGAGCTCAATAACGCCCGAATCGAGCGGGTACACGCCGGCGATCATGTTGAGCAGCGTGGACTTGCCGGCGCCGTTGCCGCCGATCACGGTTACAAAGTCGCCGTCATTTAGGGTGAGGTCGACGCCGGTGAGCGCGCGCTTCTCGGTGACGGTGCCCTTGTTAAAGGTCTTCTTGACGTGCGAGAGCTTAAGCATCTGCCTCATCCCCCTTCGTGTAGGAGCTGCGGAGCTTATAGCGCTCCCAAACCACGGGCACGCACAGGGCCACAGCGACAATCACGGCGGAGAGCAGCTTCATGTCGTTGGCGTCCATGCCCAACTGCAGCACGATGGCGCGGATAAGGAAGTACACCACGGAGCCAAAGACGGCGGAGGCAAGACGGACGCTAAACTGCGTGAGGCCGCCGGGAAGCAGACGGCCGAGCACCTCGCCGATAACAATGGCGGCAAGACCGATAACGATGGCACCGGTGCCCATACCAATGTCGGCATACTTTTGGCTCTGGCAGATGAGCGCGCCCGAAAGGCCGATGAGGGCGTTGGAGAGCACGAGGGCGATCATCTTGGTGGAGTTGGTGTTGACGCCCAGAGCGCGGATCATGTACTCGTTGTTGCCGGTGGCTCGCAGCGCCGAGCCGATCTCGGTGCCAAAGAACCAATACAGGATGGCAACGATAGCCACGGCGAGCAGGATGCCCAAGATGATGGCAACGGTGGACTGCGGCAGACCGGTCATATTGCTGACGGCTGAGAACACGGTGCCTTTGGCAAGAATGGGCGTATTGGACTTGCCCATGATGCGCAGGTTGATGGACCACAGGCTGATCTGGGTGAGGATTCCGGCGAGGATCGCAGGAATCTCAAAGACGGTGGTCAAAATGCCCGTGACGGCGCCCGCGATGGCGCCGGCGCACATACCGGCCAGCACGGCGAACAGCGGGTCGACGTTGTTATTGACGATGAGCACAGCGCAGACGCAGCCGCCGAGGGCAAAGCTGCCGTCGCAGGTCATATCGGGAATGTCGAGCAGGCGGAACGTGATAAACACGCCAAGCACCATAATGCCCCAGAGGACGCCCTGCGAAATGGCGCCCTGCAATGCAATGAGCATGCTTCATACCTCCTAGGATAGGGTTGACACGTGATTCACCATAATAGCGGTAACAATGCATAGAAGAGTTACGGACAGACGTTTTGTTTTACCTGAAACAAGCAGGGCGGACGCCGGTCTACAGCGCCCGCCCCTGTGGCTCAGATATTGAATAACGCGGCTAAAGCGCGAGCACGGGCTCTAGACGCATGCCGCGTATGGCATTACGCGTCCAGGGCGGAAAGGTCGATGCCCAGGGCCTCGGCCATTTCGTCGTTCTTGACGACGACCAGGTCCTTGCTCGAGAGGTGCTTGATCGGCATATCCTCGGGCTTGGCCTCGCCCTTCAGGATCTTAACGGCCATCTCGCCCGCGGCGTAGCCCAGGTCCTCATAGTTGATGGAGAGGGTGAACAGGCCGCCGGCCATGCACATGCCCTCCTCGCCGGTCACGAAGGGAAGCTTGTTTTCCTTGCAGATCTGGCCGACCTGCGAGGCACCCGCGGCGATGGTGTTGTCGGTGGGGGAGTATAGCGCGTCGACCTTGCCCACGGCAGACTCGACGACGGACTGAATCTCGTTGGAGCTCGAGACGGTGAAGTCAGTGTACTCGAGGCCCAGCTTGTCGAGCTCCTTCTTGGCGGCCTTGATCTGGACGTCGGAGTTGGACTCGGCGGTGCAGTAGAGCAGGCCGACCTTTTTAACGTCGGGCAGGACCTTCTGCATCATCTCGAGCTGCTCGGCGACCGGGGTGAGGTCGGAAGCGCCCGTGACGTTGGTGCCGGGCTTGTCGTTGTCCTGGACCAGGCCGGAGGCGGCGTAGTCGGTGATGGCGCAGCCCACGATGGGGATATCGGCCGTGGCGCCGGCGGCAGCCTGCGCGGCGGGCGTGGCGATGGCATAAATCAGGTTGACGTTGTCGCCCACAAACTTGTCAGCAATGGACTTACACGTGGACTGGTCGTTCTGGGCGTTCTTCTGGTCGATCTTGACCTTAAGGCCGCTCTCCTTGATGGCCTTGACAAAGCCGTCGTTGGCGGCATCGAGTGCGGAGTGCTCGGTGAGCTGCAGAACGCCGATGGTGTAGTCGGAACCGGCGGCAGCAGAGCCGGAACCAGAGTTGCCGCCGCATCCGGCGAGCGGGGCGAGCGCGAGCAGGCCGGCGGAGACCAGAAGGCTCCTGCGGCTGATGGTGATGTCCTTCATATCATTACCCCCAGTATAAAAATGGCTGGAAACACTGCACTGGGACAAAGTGCAAGTGGAACTATAGTAGCGCTGATGTCCATTTTTACAACAGCCTGGCGGGTTTTTTAATACAGAATCGGATGGGCGGTACGGGTAGTCGAATGGGCGGCGGAGGGTCTTATGCGGCGGAGGAGGCGTCGTCCTCGTCCAGGGCGGCGAAGAGCTTCTTGCCGTCGAGGAGACGTGTGGTGACGTTTCTCATTCGGCCAATCTCTACGGTACGCAACGTGTCATCGGCGCCTCGGGCGTCATAGACCGTTCCCAGCAAATAAGAGATGCCGTCTCGTTGCTTGATGGCAAAGGGACGGAGTGTCATCCGTGCTGCTTCGGTTTCGCCGCGTGTCGTGACGCTCGAAATATCAAAACTCACCGTGGTTCCGTGGTCGATGGCCTGTTCGACGAGCTCGCACGTGTCGATGCGCTTGATGGGCGTGCGTGTTGCCTTGGTAGCCTTGCTGCCTGCGCTTGGAGCGGGTTCGGGTGTATCGAGGTAGCCGCGAACGTCGGCACTTGCCATGGCAACTAAGTGCTGCGCCATGCTCTTGCGGATTGCGATAGGCGTGGAGCGGTTGCGCATGACCATACCGTGGAGCCGGATGATCTCTTCGTCGGTGAGCGGACGGGTCAAGAGCCGATACCCCACGCCGCGTTTGTACTCAATTTCGTATCCGGCATGGCGAAGTGCGGAGATGGCGGTGTAGATGCTGCGTCGCGCCGCCGAGATGGGCATGCGGGCGGGGTCGTCGGGATGGGCGAGGCGCCGGATCAACTCATCGGAAAGCATGGCCTTGTCCTCGCCGGTGTTTTCGCTTAATAGTTGCAGGATGCGAACGGCGCGATAGGCTGCCATCGAGGCGGCGCCTCTCGTCGTGGTGTCGTAGGTTTCAACAGCGGCTTCGGTCATGGTGCCCACGTCCTTTCCGTTTTGGGTGGCGACGGTATGGAGCCTAGGACGTGGGGCTTTCCCAGGGGCGCAGGGCGCTCTGGGCGGTCGGTAGTCGTCGGCAAACGGCGGGTCGAGTTTTCAACAGCCCTGCTCAACTGACCAAAAACTTGCCAAAAGCTTGACGGATGCTGTTGAAAAAAGCGCCTCTCGACCGATGTCGAGAAGCGCTTATGCGATGAGCGTTGGCGTGTGGCGACGCGAGCTAGCGTCCGACGATTAGAAATCGGCGTTGCCCACGGTGCGCGGGTGCGGCAGGACGTCGCGGATGTTGCCCACGCCGGTCAGATACATGACCAAGCGCTCGAAGCCCAGACCGTAGCCGGCGTGCTTGCAGGAACCGTAGCGGCGCAGGTCAAGGTAGTACTTGTACTGCTCGGGATTCATGCCCAGGTCCTTGATGCGGGCCTCGAGCAGATCCAGGCGCTCCTCGCGCTGGGAGCCGCCGATGATCTCGCCGATGCCCGGCACCAGGCAGTCGGCGGCGGCGACGGTCTTGCCGTCGTCGCTCATGCGCATGTAGAAGGCCTTGATCTCGGCCGGGTAGTCGGTCACAAAAGTCGGTCGCTTAAAGTGTTCCTCGGTCAGGAAACGCTCGTGCTCGGTTTGCAGGTCGATGCCCCAGCTCACGGGATAGTCAAACTTGTGACCGGCGGCGACGGCCTGCTCCAGGATCTCGACGGCCTCGGTGTAGGTAACGCGGGCAAAGTCGGAGTTGGCGACATGGTCCAGGCGCTCGAGCAGACCCTTGTCCACAAACTTGTTGAGCATATTGAGCTCGTCGGGGCAGGTGGCCATAACGTCCTTAAGGACGTACTTGAGCATGGCCTCGGCGTTGTCCATGTAGTCGTTAAGGTCGGCAAAGGCCATCTCGGGCTCGATCATCCAAAACTCGGCGGCGTGGCACGTGGTGTTGGAGTTCTCGGCACGGAAGGTGGGGCCAAAGGTGTACACGTCGCCAAAGGCCATGGCAAAGTTCTCGGCATTGAGCTGGCCGGACACGGTGAGGCTCGCATGCTTGCCAAAGAAGTCCTGGCTCCAGTCGACCTCGCCGGACTCGGTGAGGGGCGGATTTTTGGGGTCGAGCGTGGTCACGCGGAACATCTCGCCGGCGCCTTCGCAGTCACTCGTGGTGATGATGGGGGTGTTGACGTAGACAAAGCCCTGCTCCTGGAAGAAGCGGTGGATGGCGGCAGCCGCGACAGAGCGGATGCGGAACACGGCGCGGAACAGGTTGGTGCGCGGGCGCAGGTGCTGCTGGGTGCGCAGGAACTCGACGGTTGCGCGCTTCTTCTGCAGCGGGTAATCCGGGGCGCTCGTGCCCTCGACCTCGATGGAGGTGGCAGAAAGCTCGAAAGGCTGGGGCGCATCGGGGGTCAGCTTGACGGTGCCGGTGCAAATGAGTGCGGCCGAGACGTTTTGATGGGCGATCTCGTCGTAGTTGTCGAGTGCCTCGCGGTTCATGACGACCTGCAGGTCGCGGAAGCAGCTGCCGTCGTTGAGCGTAACAAAGCCAAAGTTCTTCATGTCGCGGACGGACTTGACCCAGCCGGCGACGGTGACGGTCTGGCCGCCGAGCGACTCGGCATCGGCATAGAGCTGCGCGATTTTGGTGCGGTTCACGTATCCTCCCATAACGGTTGAATGATAGTTATCCATACAGTTCGATATTCTAGCAGCTCGGCTCATTTGAGCTATACAGATAAAGCATTGGCGGGATGGTTTTTCAAACGAAAAGCGCCCGCGGCCAAATGGTCGCGGGCGCTTGACGAGGTGCCTTTTGGCTGTGTGGCGTGGGGCCTGGCTACTTGGTCTTGGCAACCAGCAGCGGGTCGCCAAGCTTGACGAGCGGGTTGCCGCCGATAAGCGTTCCAGACTCGCCGACATGGTCGATGCTCTTAAGACGATCGAGCTCGGAGACGATGACGGTCACGATGTCCTCGTGACCAGCGGCCTTAATGGCCTCGCGGTCGAAGCTGATGAGCGGCTGGCCTGCCTTGACCACATCGCCCATCTCGACAAAGCGGGCAAAACCCTTGCCGTTCATTTCCACGGTGCCCAGGCCAACATGGATGAACACGCGCAGACCGTCCTCGGTGATCATGCCGATGGAGTGGTTGGTGACAGTGGTGGCACCGATGCGGCCGTTGGCGGGCGCATAGATGGTGCCGGTAATGGGCTCGATGCCATAGCCCTGGCCAAGCATGCCCGAGGCGATCGTCTCGTCGGGAACCTCGTTCAGGTTGACGAGCACGCCGTTGACGGGGGCATAGATGACGCCTTCGCGGGTAGCGAAGCTTGCTGCGGGCGGAACGGACGCCTCGCCGGTCGAGGTGAAGGTGGACTTAAGCGAATCGAGCAGACCCATAGTTGCCTCCAACTTAAATAGGCGCATATCGCGCGTTTGGTTTGCCGGAAACGTTTCACATGTGTTTCGCGGCTTGGTCAACGCCCCTATTCTACGCTGCTCAACGATACCTCTGAACTGGGATTATGTGATATATCAGTTGAAGGGAAACTTATTGCCGGAGTGTTTCTGCGCCACGGGTTCAAGTGGGGTACGCTTGAAGGCGAAAAACAAGGGCGCATAATTTGCGCGAAGGGAGCACATATGATTGTCGTGAACCATGCGCTGTGGGGCGAGGAGCCGACCGAGGATTATCCGGCGACGTTTACGTATTTGGGTGCCGAGCCGTTGCCCGATAAACCGAATGGCCGCCGCCCCGCGGTGATTATCTGTGGCGGAGGTGCGTTTACGCATATCGCTCCGCATGAGCAGGATCCTGTGGCGTTTGCGTTTTTGGATCACGGTTACCAGGCCTTTGTGCTCAACTATGTCACGAGTTCTACGGGTGACGTGAGCTTTCCGCATCCCCAGGCAGATCTTGCCAAGATGGTCGCCACGGTGCGCGCCAACGCCGACGAGTGGCATGTCGATCCTAAGCGCGTGTGCGTCGTGGGCTTTTCTGCTGGCGGCATGATTTGCGCCTCGCTGGCAACACAGTGGAAGACCGGCCCCTTTGCGGCACTTGCCGGGGCGCGTCCGGACGACATTCGTCCCGATGCCGTGGTGCTGGGCTATCCATTGCTCGACTTTGCCTATGTGCGCGACATGCAGACGCGCGATCCGCGCATTGACTTGCGCGTGCCCAAGACGGGCGGCAAGACGGGACGCGATTTGCTCAACGACTACCTGTCGATGGTGACGGGCGGCGAGGCAACTGACGAGCATCTGGCCGACATCTGCCCCACCACGCATGTTTCGCGTCAGATGCCACCGACCTTTGTGTGGGGCGTGTCCGACGACAAGACGGCGCCGATCGCGCAGGTATACCCGTTTGCGCAGCGCATGGCCGAGGAGGGCGTTGCATGCGAGATGCACGTCTTCGACCAGGGTGGTCACGGCCTTTCGCTCGGCAACGCCAACACCGCGGTCGACAACGAGGACAAGCAGGTGGCAGTCCGTCCCTGGATCCGCCTAGCCTTCCGCTTCCTCGAGCGCCACGGGTTTTAGTTACGGCGTTTTACCAAACGCCGTAACCACTTGACGCTGCAAGCCCGCCAGGGCGGCAATCTGCCTTTCAACTTCGGCGGCATGACCAGAAGGTCAATGCCGCCTCGTTTCAAGGCACCTTGCTCGATCTGGCGGGCTTTCGCTGTTCGCGCCAAAACATCGGCGTTGCCATGGCCCGGATGCGGCACTTGGGGACGTTCCTTTTGTGCCGGCACTTGGGGACGGTCCTTGCAACAATCTGTTGATTGAACGTCGTTGTATGTTCGCGCTATCATGCATGGTTAAATGGTTAGCCATGGCAAACGGTTAGCCAAGATAAACAAATTGAAACGCCCTGTGGGCGCCGGGGGAGGAACACGGACGTGAAGCTCGATACGCTCGAGATTGGAAAGGACGCCGTCGTCGCATCGGTAACATCGGACGATCAGGCGCTCCGACAGCATATTTTGGACATGGGGCTAACGCCGGGCACCGAAGTCACCATGATGAAGTACGCCCCCATGGGCGACCCGCTCGAGATTCGCCTGCGTGGCTACGAGTTGACGCTGCGCAAGGACGACGCGGCGCGCATCGAGCTCGTCGACGTACACGACACCGATACGGGCCCGCGCGTCAACGCCGCGATTGGCACGACGGAGCACCCGGCCCTGGGCGAGGGGACGTATTCGCCTCGCGCGGCCAAGACGGCCGTGCCCGAGGGCGCGCCGTTGCACTTTGCTCTTGCCGGCAACCAGAACTGCGGCAAGACAACGCTGTTCAACCAACTCACGGGTTCCAACCAGCACGTCGGCAATTTTCCCGGCGTGACGGTCGACCGCAAGGACGGCACCATCCGCAACCACCCCGAGGCGAGCGTTACCGACCTGCCCGGCATCTATTCGCTCTCGCCATACACGGGCGAAGAGATCGTTAGCCGCCAGTTTATCCTGGACGAAGCCCCCGACGCCATCATTGACATCATCGATGCCACCAACATCGAGCGTAACCTGTACCTGACGCTGCAGCTCATGGAGCTCGACCGCCCCATGGTCATCGCGCTCAACATGATGGACGAGGTAACGGCCAACGGTGGCGCCGTGGACGTCAACTTGCTCGAGAGCCTGTTGGGCGTGCCTGTTGTTCCCATCAGCGCTGCCCGCAACGAGGGTATTGGCGAGCTGGTGGATCACGCTCTGCATGTGGCGCGGTTTCGCGAGCGTCCCGGCCGCCTGGACTTCTGCGCGCCCGATGGCCCGGACGGCGGCGCGTTGCACCGCTGTATCCACGGCATCGCCAACCTGATCGAGGACCATGCCGTGACGGCACACATCCCGGTGCGTTTTGCGGCGACCAAGCTGGTTGAGGGCGATGAGCTGGTGACCGAGGCACTTCACCTGGATCGCAACGAACTCGACGCCATCGAGCACATCATCACCCAGATGGAGGGCGAGGCGGGCACCGACCGTCTATCTGCACTGGCCGACATGCGTTTTACCTTTATCGGCGACGTGTGCGGGCGCTGCGTGGTCAAGCCGCACGAGAGCCGCGAGCACGTGCGCTCCGTCAAGATCGACCGCATCTTGACGGGTCGCTACACGGCCATTCCGGCGTTTCTGGTGATCATGGGCCTCGTCTTTTGGCTGACGTTTGGCGTGATTGGCGCGGCACTGCAAGGTCTGATGGAAGATGGCGTTGCAGCCGCTATCGCTTATGTCGATGCGGGCCTCAAGGCATTTGGTACCAACGACGTGGTGCGCTCGCTGGCCGTCGATGGCGTGCTCACGGGTGTGGGCAGTGTGTTGACCTTCCTGCCGATCATCGTCGTGCTCTTTTTGTTCCTTTCCATTTTGGAGGACTCGGGCTACATGGCGCGCGTGGCCTTTGTCATGGATAAAGTGTTGCGCCGCTTTGGCCTGTCGGGCCGCAGCTTTGTGCCCATGCTCGTCGGTTTTGGCTGCACCGTGCCGGCTATCATGTCGACCCGTACGCTCCCATCCGAGCACGACCGCAAGATGACGGTCATGCTCACGCCGTTTATGAGCTGCTCGGCCAAGCTGCCGGTCTACGGCCTGCTGTGCGGGGCGTTTTTCCCACAGGCGACAGTTCCCGCTATGGTCTCGCTCTATCTGATTGGCATTGCGGTCGGTTGCATCGCGGCTTTGGTGCTCAACCGCACGGCCTTTAAGGGTGACCCGGTACCGTTTATCATGGAGCTTCCCAATTACCGCCTGCCGAGTGTCAAGACGACGGTGATGCTGGCATGGGATAAGGCCAAGGACTTTATTACCAAGGCCTTTACCATTATCTTTGCCGCTACCGTGGTCATCTGGTTCCTTCAGACGTTCGATATCCGCTTTAATGTGGTCGCCGATCAGTCACAAAGCTTGCTTGCCGGTCTGGGTAGCATCATCGCGCCGGTGTTGGCCCCGCTCGGCTTTGGCGACTGGCGCGCCTCGACGGCGCTCGTCACCGGACTTATTGCCAAAGAGAGCGTCATCTCGACCCTTACGGTCCTTTTGGGCGCAACCTCGCCTGCGGTGTTGTCGACCATGTTCTCTCCGTTTACTGCCTACGTGTTCCTGGTCTTTACGCTGCTGTACCCGCCCTGTGTGGCGGCCATCGGCGCCGTCAAGAGTGAGCTGGGCGCGCGCTACGCTGTAGCCGTGTTTGCGTTCCAAGTGACGGTCGCCTGGATCGTGGCGTTTGTCGTGCATTCGGCGGGCATATTGCTGGGGTTGGCTTAGTTATGAATTGACGGCGCAACCTCTGTGTATCGAATTGTTTTCGGCCCCGCATCTGTACTGACGGATGCGGGGCCGTTGCTATATAATCGCCTCCGCTCAAAACGATTGGAGACGTTATATATGACTCAGACAAGGCAAGACGGCATCACGCTCAAGCAGTGGCTCCCACTCGTCGGGCTCACCTGCTGTGCGTTCGTGTTCAACACGTCGGAGTTTATGCCCATCGGCCTTTTGACTGATATCGCCGCGTCGTTCTCGCTCACCGAGGCCCAGGCGGGCATCATGATCTCGGTCTATGCCTGGGGCGTCATGCTGCTGTCGTTGCCGCTCATGGTGTTTGCCTCGCGCTTCGAGTTCAAGCGGATGCTGCTGGGCGTGCTGGCCGTGTTCTCGCTCGGTCAGTTCCTGTCCGCTGTGGCGCCGACCTATCCCATCCTGGTCTGCGCGCGCCTGGTGGTCGCTTGCGCACATGCCGTGTTCTGGTCAGTCGCCTCGATTATGGCCTCGCGCCTGGTCGACACTCGCCACGGCGCGCTCGCCATCAGCATGATCGCCACGGGCTCGTCCATCGCGCAGATCTTTGGCCTGCCTCTCGGTCGCGCCATTGGCTTGGCCGTGGGCTGGCGCATGACGTTTGCCGTGGTCGGGGGCCTCTCAGCCATCGCGGTCGTCTACCAGGCAGCGGTGTTCCCGGCCATGCCGGCGGGTGAGCGCTTTACCGTCAAACAGCTGCCCGAGCTGCTCAAGAACCCGCTCCTCATCGCGCTCTACGCAGTCACGGTCTTCATGGCGACCGGCTATTACGCAAGCTACAGCTATATCGAGCCCTTCCTGGCGCAGGTCGCGCACGTCGATGCGGGCGCCATCACCATGACGCTGACGGCGTTTGGCTGTTCCGGCTTGGTGGGCAGCTGGCTGTTCAGCCGCCTGTTCGACGGGCACCGTTTTCCGTTCCTTGCTATCACGCTCTCCGGCGTGCCGGTGGCCCTGCTGCTCATGGGGCCGGCCGCATCGTCGCTCGTGACAGTGCTTGCCGTCTGCGCGCTGTGGGGCTGCTGCGCCACGGCCTTCAATGTGGCGTTCCAGGCCGAGCTCATCAAGCACACGCCGGCAGATTCGTCGGCCGTCGCCATGTCGATCTTCTCGGGCCTGTTTAACCTCGGTATTGGCACGGGTACCGCGATCGGCGGAGCCGTGGTTTCGGGCCCCGGTATCGCCTGGATCGGCTTCGCGGGCGGGGTGATTGCCGTCGTGGGCGTCATCCTCGCCATCACGGTGATGTTCCCGGCCATACGCCGCGCCAAGCCCGTCGCCTAATCACGTTCCCTCATCAGTTGCGGTGGAATACGGAGTGTTTAGCCCAGTAAACCTGGTAAACAGTCCGTATTTCACCGCAACTTATTTTGGGGGAGGGGATGCGCGGCGGGCATACAATGGATGGCGTTGCGTGAAAGTTACCCGGGAGGTTGCTATGTGGGCATACGAGACGACGTTCTATCAGATCTATCCGCTGGGCTTTTGCGGGGCTCCGCGCGAAAACGCCGCGCCCGTTGCCGAGGATGAGCTCGCCCAGGCTGCCAACGCCGCGCCCAACCCCGATGCTCCTATCATGAAGGTCGCCCAATGGGCCGACTACATGCAGGAACTCGGCGTTGGCGCTGTGCTTATCAACCCACCGCTCGAATCTGATAGCCACGGCTACGATACACGCAGCCTGCGCCATATCGACCGTCGCCTGGGTGGGGACGCCGACTTTGCCGCCGTATGCGACACGCTACATGCCCATGGCATCCGCGTGGTGCTCGATGCCGTCTTCAACCACGTCGGCCGCGGTTTTTGGGCCTTCCGCGATGTGCAGGAGCGCAAGTGGGACTCGCCGTACAAGGACTGGTTCCACATTAGCTTTGACGGCGATTCCTGCTATGGCGATGGCTTTTGGTACGAGGGCTGGGAAGGCCATTTTGAGCTTGTGAAGCTCAACCTGCAAAATCCCGCTGTGGTCGATTACCTGCTCGAGTCCGTGCGCCGTTGGGCCGATGTCTTTGGCGTCGACGGTCTGCGCCTGGACGTCGCCTACATGCTCGACCGCGATTTCATGCGTCGTCTGCATAGCTTTGCCCGTGAGCTCAAGCCCGACTTTGCGCTCATCGGCGAGACGCTCCACGGCGACTACAACCAGATCGTCAACGACGAGATGCTCGATTCCTGCACCAACTACGAGTGCTACAAGGGCCTGTACTCCAGCTTTAATTCGGTCAACATGTTCGAGATCGCCCACTCGCTGCATCGCCAGTTTGGCGGCGATCCGTGGTGCATCTACCGCGGCAAGCACCTGCTGTCGTTTGTCGACAACCACGATGTGCCGCGCCTGGCGAGCATCCTTACCGACAAGTTCTGCCTGCGTCCCGCCTACGGCATGCTCTTTGGCATGCCGGGCATCCCGTGCGTCTACTACGGCAGCGAGTGGGGAATTGCTGGCGAAAAGGGCGGCCCCGATGGCGACTGGGCGCTGCGCCCTGCGCTCGATGAGCCTGCGCCCAACGAGCTGACGGCGTTCATCACGCAGCTCGCACACCTTCGTTCGGCCGACGACGCGGCGGCCCGTGCTCTCAACTACGGTGCCTATCGCAACGTGGTGATCCAGAATAAACAGCTGCTGTTCGAGCGCGCCTGCGACGATGCGACGGTGCTCGTGGCGGTCAATGCCGTGAACGAGCCCTATACCTTTGGTGCCGGCGAACTCAACGGCTCCTTCGTCGACCTGCTTGCCGACGGCGTGCCCACGGTCGAGCTGACGGGCTCCCTTGAGCTTGCGCCCTACGAAGTGCGCTATCTGTTGAGGGCCTAATTCATGACTGCGCCGGACGAGGGCTATCAGCATATTGAGCATGGGTTTGAGCCCGTGTTTGACGAGCGCTCGCGCGTTTTGGTGTTGGGGTCGTTTCCCTCGGTGCTCTCGCGTGCCAATGCCTTCTACTATGGCAATCCGCAGAACCGCTTTTGGCGCGTGATGGCCGCGTGCCTCGGTGCGCCCGTGCCGCCCAACGAGGGTGATCCTTTGGCAAGTGGTGAGCCCGCGACGCTCGATGCCTCGATTGCCGCCAAGCGCTCCATGCTGCTGAACGGCGGCGTGGCCCTGTGGGATGTAATCGAGAGCTGCGACATCAAGGGCTCAAGTGACGCTAGCATCAAAAACGTCGTTCCGGCGCATGCCGAGCGTATTACCGGCGCAGCTCCTATCGAGGTCGTTGTCTGTAACGGCGGCACGGCAGGTCGGCTCTACAAGCGCTATCTACAAGAGCGCACCGGGCTGCCGGCCATCGTTCTGCCGTCGACAAGTCCCGCCAATGCGGCGTGGCGCCTGGAACGCCTTGTCGAGCGCTGGCGCGATGTCGTTGATTGGGGCGCTCTGTAATTTAGATATCTGGTTGGGCGCGGGTGCCGAGACGTTTCATGATGGCATGCCAGATCGGTGCGGGCAGCGCGGGCTTGGCGCGCACCATGCCGTCGGCATCGACGCTTTCGGCATTGCCGCCGCCAAGTCGCTGCGCGTGTTCGACGGAACATCCCATGCGAACGGCGCCCACGAGCTTGTCCATGGCCTCAGAAAACGGTCGCCGCAAGAGTCCCATGCGCGGAGAGCGACGAAGCGCCGCAATGCCGCTGCCGGCGCAGATGGCAACGCCGCCACACCACAATTGGCCATGGCGCTCACATGCCTTGTGCAGGCGAACGGCGGTCCCACGCGCCTGCTCAGTGCCCTCTTGTGCGGCTCGAATCGCGACATAGACGCGCGTTCCCGTACCGCCAAAGCGCTCAAGCGCCTGCTCGATGGCTGTCAACGTCTCATCGTCAGCCACATCTTCAATGGCCAGCACGATGCCATCGGCAACGCCGTCGGCATTATCCGCCTTCAAGTCAACCGGGTGGGGGAGTACGGTGCCAGAAAGCTGAGCATAGGCGGCGATGGCATCCTGCAGGTCCCAGAGCAAAAACTCAAGATCGGCGCTCTCGGGAATACTGACAAACGCGATGTTATGCAGTGTTTTTGGTACATCGTCGCGCGCGATTGTCTCCATACCGCCTCCTTTCCGATTGGTTTCCGTTTAGGTTACACCGTCTCGTGGCGCTCCGCCGCGCTATCCTAGTGCAACCCTTACGAAAGGAACGCCATGCGTCTGCCCATGAACACCTCGCTTGCCACGCTCAAGCCCTCCGGCATCCGTCGGATCAATGCGCTCGCCGCCCAGCACCCGGGGTGCATCGCGCTTGCGCTTGGCGAGCCCGATTTTCCCACGCCCGATGTGATTAGCGCCGAGGTGACGGCCTCGCTCGACCGCGGCGACACGCACTATCCGCCCAACAACGGCCGTCCCGCCCTGCGCGAGGCACTGTCCAAATATATGGGTGACGCGGGCCTGGCATTTTCCGCCGATGAGGTCATCCTGACCGATGGTGCGACCGAGGCCCTGTCGGCTACGTTTATGGCCATGCTCAACCCCGGCGACGAGGTCATCATCCCCACGCCGGCCTTTGGCCTGTACGAGAGCATCGTCGTGGCTAACCATGCCAAGGCGGTCTTTTTGAATACGGAGCCTGCGCAATTCCAGATTGACGAGGACGCACTACGTGCTTGCGTGACGCCGGCGACCAAGGCCATTGTCATCTGCTCGCCCAACAATCCCACGGGCTGCATTCTCAACGCGGCATCTCTTGACGCCGTGGCGCGCGTAGCGGAGCAGGCGGGCATCTACGTAGTCTGCGACGACGTATACAACCGCCTCGTCTATGTGGACGGCTACGAGCGCTTCGCCCAGCGACACCCGGAGCTGCGCGAGCAGACGGTCGTCATCGAGAGCTTCTCCAAGCCCTGGGCCATGACCGGCTGGCGCCTGGGCTGGCTCGCAGCGGCAGCCCCCGTCATCGCCGAGATCGCAAAGGCTCATCAATACCTAGTATCGAGCGCCGTCTCCTTCGAAATGGACGCTGCCGCCCGAGCTCTCACCGTCGACCCCACCCCCATGCTCGAAGTCTACCGAGCCCGCCGCGAACGCGTGCTCGCAGCTTTAGACGCCATGGGCCTCGACGTAGTAGAGCCCGCAGGAGCCTTCTACACTTTCCCGAGCATCAAAAAGTTCGGCCTAACCAGCGAAGCTTTCTGCATCAAAGCCATCAAAGAAGCAAACGTAGCCCTAGTCCCGGGCGACTGTTTCGGCACCGAAGGCCACATCCGCCTAAGCTACTGCGTCTCCGACAAAGACCTAGACGAAGGACTAGCCCGCCTGTCCAACTTCGTTTCAACCCTGTAGCCCTCAGGGACGCAACACATCAGCCCACCGACCCAAGCATTATGAGTGGGGCGCGTCGCTCAACGGACACGAGGATTCGCAGCAA
>JAXKHW010000220.1:0-3247 GCA_036549635.1 Collinsella sp.
CGGGGCGAGCCCCGCTTGTGGAGTGTTATCTTACCACGTTCTGAAAGCGGACAGCTGTTCTATGCACGAGCTGTGAAGACCCCAATGTGCGCGCGACTTCACATTTTTGTTACCGAACGCGTCACGTATATTGGCGCCAAACAAAACTGCCAGTCGAAAGGACCGTTATGGATATCAAACAGCAACTCGTCAATGCCCTCGCAGGCCTGGGCTCAACCATCACCGAAGCAATGGATGTCATCGAAGGCTTTGTCCCCTGCGGACATCCCGCCCTCACGGTTTCGAACGCACTCGTCGCGCTGGACGCTGACGATGACGCTGCTCTCGCCCAGCAGCTTGAGACCGTCGAGGGCTTTATCGACCACGTGAGCGAAAACCGCGGAGTGACCGCCTACCACGGCATCGAGGTCGAGCCCGCGGGTCCCAAAGCCAATCTTTTCGCAGCAATCCGCGAGGTAGGCGCCCTTATGCAGACCGCAGGCGTCAAGAACACCCAGGTCAACGAGTGGGTCTACCGCAGTCTGGCAGCACTCGACAGCTCCGACGAAAAGGCAGCCGAGCAGTTCGCAGAAAGTCACGCCATCAAGGCCGAGCTTTTGTAAATAGCAGACGCGGGCCCCTTGGCGCATCGTCGTCCAAGAGGCCCGCAAACAGTTCGCGTCAACCGATAGCCGCGCCGCCGCGTTCGGCTAAAGCAAGAATCGGCATCATTTGGCGCGGGGTCTTTGCTGCAAGATCGGCATGTTCGAGCAGCTTGCGATCGTTGGTCACCAAGTAATCGACCTGCGCGCGCTTGCAAGCGGCGAGCACCAAGTTGTCCTCGTAATCGCGATGGAGCGCTAAGTATTTGTCGGCCAGCCAAAGGTCCGACGCATCTGCACCCACGGCCGTGGCGTTTTCGGTCATGTTCCGAACAAACGCCAACGCCACATCGCCAATCGCGCGGGCAGAGGCCTCGTCGAGCGCTCCCCCGCTGGCAAGAACGCTACGCTTCAGCTCGTGTTGGACAACGTACAGCACGTCCTTGGCGATATGCACCGGGAAGAACAGCAACGCCCCCGTCTCCGTCGCCTGCCCAATAAACGCACGCGCGGCAAGCGACTCGGCATGGTCGACGCAAAACGAATCAACCCATACGTTGGCGTCCACCATGATCTTGAGAGGAGCCCCACTCACTGGATCATCCCCTTTTGGCGATAATGCTCATCCATGGCTTCGGAATAGATTGCGTCCCAACCGCGATCGTCGGATACGGGCGACGCAGCGATGCCCAAATCTGCATAAAGCCGGTCTGCCGCTGCCCACGACGCGGCAAACGGAGTATCGGGCGCGACGGCCTGGTGCCGGTCGTCGACAGCCGCAAGCACCTCCTCGCACTGCCCGCCACCCTGCGCGACCTTGGCCACCACCTTTTTGATGAGCTCGGGCAGTGACCCGCCCGAAAGCCGCAGCGCTTCCTCGGCACGGTTCTTGACCTGGCGATCCACGCGAACGTTCACCTGCGCCATGCCGCTAACAGCACCCACGTTGATCCCGCTCCCTTCAATTGCTAACACCGCTAGCAACACTATATAGAGGAGCTAGCAAATGGTCAAATGCAAAAGGCCTGCGCCCAGACGGCACCGATGCCGCCTGGGCGCAGGCCAGATAACGTGGGCGAACACGCCTGCTAGCGCAGATATGCCTTCGCGTTGCCCAGGCTGTAGGCGATCGTTGAGCCGTTGTGCAGCAGTGACGACGTCTGCGGAGTGATCATGCCGGTAATACCCAATGCCAACAGCGCCGAGTTGGTGAGCATCACCTTGGAATACGAACTCGTCAGACGGTCGATAAGCCCCTGGCTCATACGGCGCAGGCGCACGATTGCAGCAAGATCCGTATCGGTCAGGATGATATCGGCGACCTCCTTGGCGATGTCGCTTCCGCCACCCATGGCCAGACCCACATCGGCCAGGCCCAGCGCCGGTGAGTCGTTGACGCCGTCGCCCACCATGGCAACATGGCGCCCCTCGCTCTTAATGCGCCCCACATAGGCGTACTTGTCCTCGGGCAGCAGCTCGGCCTTAAACTCGTCGACACCCGCCTCGCGCGCAATGCGCTCGGCCGTGCGCTCCGAATCGCCCGTGAGCATAACGACATGCTTGACGCCCAGCGCATGCAGGTCAGCGATGGCCTCACGCACGCCGGGTTTGAGCGGGTCCTCGATACCGAGCACGCCAACGACCATGCCGTCGACCGCCAGGTACAGCGGCGACAGGCCCTGCATTTGGAGCTCGATTTGCTCCTTAATGTCGGACTCAAGCTGCGCACCCTCGTCCTCGAATACAAAGTGCGCGGAACCGATGATGGCACGACGCCCCTCGATGGACGAAGCGATGCCGTGCGCCACAATGTACTCAACGGCAGCATGGCGCTCGCGGTGCTCGAGCCCGCGCTCGCGGGCGGCATTGACCACGGCGCGTGCCACCGGATGCGGGAAATGCTCCTCCAAGCAAGCGGAAAGGCGCAGAATCTCGTCCTCGCTCCAGCCATCGGTGGTCAGCACGCAGGCAAGACGCGGCTGCGCCTCGGTCAGCGTACCGGTCTTGTCAAAGACAATGGTATCGGCCTTGGCAAACGACTCAAAGTACTTCGCACCCTTGACCATCACGCCCATCTTGGCGGCATCGCTCATGGCAGTCATAACGGCGACGGAACCCGTGAGCTTGAGTGCGCACGAGTAGTCGACCATCAGCGCCGCTGAGGTCTTGATGAGGCTGCGGGTGGTAAGCGCAACCAGGCCCGCGAGCAGGAAGTTCCACGGGACGATCTTGTTGGCAAGGTCCTCCATATGCGACTGGCCCTCGGACTTGAGCGAGTCGGCCGTCTGCACGAGCGAGACGATTGAGCGGAGCTTGGTCTGAGCCGTATTGGCGCGCACGCGCACCAAGATGCTGCCGTCTTCCACGACGGTACCGGCGAACACGTCGTCGCCCGCGCTGCGCTCGACGGCCAGCGGCTCGCCGGTCAGGGTCGCTTGGTTGACCATGGCGCTCCCCTGCTCGACAACACCGTCGATGCAGATAGACATGCCGGTGCGCACGGCGACCAAATCGCCGGGTTCGAGCTCGGTGGCGGCAACGCTTACCTCGGTGTCGCCGACGACCTTTTGCGCCTTGTCGGGCACATCGAGCAGCGAGTTGATGAGCTCGTTTTCGCTCATGGCGCGGGTGTAGTCCTCGAGCAGCTCGCCCACGTTGAGCAGGAA
>JAXKHW010000221.1:0-12572 GCA_036549635.1 Collinsella sp.
ACCTATATCATTCCATGCTCAAACATTCTCGCGTCGCTTCGCTCGCTGCGAAACTGCGCGTGGAACGATATAGGTAAGCCCCGGGCGGGCGGCTACTCGCTTGAAAATAATAATCATTCTTTCTGATAAGCCGATGCGACAAAGGGTTGGATCCTTTGTCGCATCGGCTTGCTGTATCTTTATTTTCCGGTTTCGCCTTTGCAGGTTCTAGTGGTGGGGAATCTGGTATATCTGCTAGTACGTTAACGCAGCTTACCTGTGGGAGGCCCCTATATATCGTCCCACGCGCAGTTTCGCAGCGCAGCGAGACTGTTTGAGCATGGGATGATAGATAGGGGCCTCCCACAGGTAAGCGGACAGTCCGGTGCTAGCGGATATGAGCAGGTTTTCCGCCCCAGGAGAAGCGGCAGAAGGCTCGTTTACGTTTTTGGGGCTTGCCTACGAGCTCCATGCTTGCGATGGCTATGTCTTCGGCTGCGTGGGGGCGGCGTAGTACTTCGCCGTTGATGAGTAGGGCTTTGAGTGATTCGGGATGATCGTGCAGATGGCGCAGAGTTACGATGAGTTCTCGTGCGGTGGTGACATGCATGCTGGCGCCCATGCCGGTAAGCATCGTGGTGTTGGCCTTTTCCTGACCGTATGATTTGCCCAGCAGGATCATCGGCAGATGTGCGCATAGGCACTCGGTGACCGTGAGTCCGCCCGATTTGAGGATTGCCAGGTCGCAGCCGTGCATGAGGGCCGCCATGTCGTCCACGTAGTCTAGAACCGTGACATTTTCGAGCTTCATGGCGTCGAAGAGCGTCTTGAGGCGGGTGGCGTATTCCTCATCCTTGCCCGGCAAAAAGACAAAGTGCATGTCCTCGAAGCTGCGCAGGAAGGGGAGTGTGCGGTCCATCTCCGCGCGAAAGCGAACGTACGGTTGAGGCAAACTGGCGCCGGCCATCACCAACACAACGGTCTTGTCAGCGGGGAGATTGAACTTCTCGAGTTCTTCCTCGCGATTGTAGTCCGTATCAAACCCTGCGCGAATGGGGATGCCTGTAATGCGGATTTTGGTCTCGGGAACCTTACGGGGGCGAAGTGTCTCGGCCATAAATTCGTTGGCTACGCAGAACAGGTCGGTGTCCTTGTGGGGCCAAAAGCCTTCGACTTCATAGTCTGTTGGTACGCAGATGACCGGGTAATCGATACCCGTGATGACGCGGGCGCCCACAGCAACATTGGCTGCCGTGATGTGTGTTGCGACCACGGCAATGGGCCTGCGGGTGCGGACATATTCGTTGAAGGCGGGGAACATAATTCGCGACCATGCCGTGCCGCCACCCCAAAGCAGATGTCCGGTAAGGGTATAACGCCAGGTCAGGTCATAAATGGGGCGTGTGGCGCCGGTAAAGGACGCTGCCGTTTTGTTGCCATCGAATTTGATGCGCCCAAAATCGAGGATATCGAGCACCTCAATCTCGATATCCTCAGGAATACCCTTAGTGCCGCGTATGAGGTCGAATGCTTGTGCGATTGCGTTGGCCGCCGCCTTGTGTCCCGAACCAACCGAGGCGTGCACGATGGTTAACAGAGGCTTTTGTGCCGGTAAAACGGCCGGTTGCTCCGGTTGGGGAGTGACTGGCATGGGCAGGGGAGCGTCCTCGCTCGTCTGCGTCTGATCCATCGATAACTCCCCTTCGACGTTGTAGCACGGACTTATCATTGTAGTGCATGAGTGTCATGTTCACGTAAATTTGGGTACGAGCGCAGAGAGCTACAACTTTTCGACGAGAGGACTCATCATGGCTACCAATCAGCTCATCGATGTTGCGATTATCGGCGGAGGCCCTGCGGGCTATGCTGCGGCTATTTATACGGCACGTGCCAATCTTTCGACAACCGTGATTGAACAGGGTATGTCGGGCGGACAGATTGCCACGACCAACGAGGTTGAAAACTATCCGGGCATTCCGCTCCTGAGTGGTGTCGAGTTGGGTGAACGTTTTCAGCAGCATGCAAAAGGCTTGGGCGCACAAGTCGAATGGAGTATGGTGACGGGCATCGATTACGATGCGGATGCGTCGTTGTTTACCGTGCACCATGACACAGGCGAGACGATAGCTCGAAGCGTCATTGCCTGCATGGGCGCCACGCCACGCCCAGCTGGCTTTGTTGGTGAGGATGCGTATCGTGGTCGTGGCGTATCTTATTGCGCAACATGTGATGGAATGTTCTTCCGCGGCAAGCAGGTCTTTGTGATTGGCGGCGGTAATGCGGCATGTGAAGAGGCTTTGTTTCTGTCAGACATTGCCAGCAATGTGACCATCGTGCTGCGCCGTGATCAGTTCCGCGCACCCGAAGGTGTGGTTCAGAAGGCGCTTGCAAAAGACAATATTTCAGTTAGGTACCAAACTAGTATTGTGGAGCTTTCTGGTGAAGCAATGCCCACAACGATCACGTTCAAGGACAATATAAACGGTGAGACGCATGACGAGTCCTTTGAGCCGGGCTCGTTTGGTATCTTTGTCTTTACCGGCACGCAGCCCCATACCGAGCTTGTCGAGCATCTGGTCGATCTGGCACCGGACGGCGGTATTGTTACCGATGATTCCATGGCCACCCGTACACCGGGCTTATTTGCCGCTGGCGACATCCGCTCCAAGCGTTTACGTCAAGTTGTGACCGCCGTTTCGGATGGCGCTATAGCTGCAACCAGCGCATACGCATTTCTCCGTGGATAAGTACGATAATATATCTTATGTAAGGTTGCTATCTTTAAAACAAAGTGGTTGGACGGTGCATCAATGTGCTGTCCAACCACTTTTACTTTCCTGCTATATAGTATGCAAAACTAGATAACCTAGAATACAATATAGCTAATGAACGGAGGATCCTTATGAACCACGCCAAACGCGTTATCCCGATGTCCGATTCGTCGGTCAGCATTAAGCCTGAGGATATTCAGCCCACTGTGCTGCCCGATGCATTTATTCAGTCCGATATCGTGCGCAAACTCAATACGTTGAGTCTGCCGCGCTATAACCAGTTGCCCAATGTGACGCTCTACCGCGACCAGGTCATTGAGTACGTTGCGCTGTGGATGGAGCCGCTGTCCATCTGCGTTGAGCAGCCTGTCATTACGCCATCGATGATCAATAACTACGTAAAGGTCGGCTTGGTGCCTGCTCCGGTCAAAAAACAATATGGCCGCGAGCAGATTGCCCGCCTGATCGCTATCTGCATCTTTAAGCAGGTGCTACCTATTGCTGCGGTGCAGGCACTCTTTAACATTCAACGTTTGAGCTACGATGCCCCGACGGCCTTCGATTATGTGGTCGATCAGCTTGAGGCATCGATTCGGTCGGCGTTTTCTGTCGAGCAGACACCGGTTCCCGATACGGCGCGTCAGGTAACGCGTGAGTCGCTGCTTGTGCGCAGCGCGGTTTCATCCTTTGTTTCGAAGGCTTACTTGATGAGCTATCTCAAGTTCAACGGGTTTAATAGCTAGCCGACGTATAAAACGGGCGGGACAAAGAGCCATCTGTCGCTTTGTCCCGCCCGTATTTTTGCTTGGTTGGACTTTATTTGCCCGAAGCTAAGCCCATGCCGTAGCCGATGATGAGGCCGTGCATCTCGGCGTAATAGGAATCCAGGCCGTTGCAGGGCATGATGATGGTCTTGGAGCCGGGCCAATGCTCGACTATGCGGTCAGTAAGCGCCTGTGCTCCAGCTTCGTTCTCAACGTGATCGATGATGACCTCGCCGCCGGCAAAACCCTCGGCTTCCATGGTATCGATAATCTTGTTGAGCATCTTCTTTTCGCCTCGCGTGTGCCCCACGAGTTCGATTTTACCGGCCTCACTCGCCGTGCCCAAAATGCGGATATTGAGCTTGTTGGCAATGACGCCGGCTGCCTTAGGGATACGTCCGGCTTTGGCGAGGTTTTCGTAATTGCACAAGCTGAAGAGGATTTTGCTGTTCTGCTCAAGGCTATCGAAGTATGCGCAAGCGTCCTCGAATGAGACATCCGGGTTGCTTGCAAGATAGCGGTCGAACAGCAAGAAAATGAGGTCCATTTTGCCGCCAGCTGCGCGTGAATTGACTAGATGAATCTGTCGGTCCGGTTCCTCGGCAAGAACCATATCGCGAGCCGTGGCTGCCGCGTTGTAGCTGCCTGACACGCCCTCAGAGATCGGCATGCAGATGGTCTTGTCTGCCAATTTGAAGAGCTCGGCCCACTCCCCTACGCTGGGACAAGCGCTCGAAGAAGCGTTCGTCTCCGCCTGAACAGCGCAGTTGAGCTCATGAACATCGAGCGAAAGGTCATCGACGAATTCACGCTCCCCCACTCGAATTTTGAGGGGCGCAAATGCAAAGATGGTATGGGGCGCGGTCGGTTGCCAATCGCGAAGGTTGCAGCTTGAATCGGAGATAAGTGCCCAGCTCATAGAGGGTCCTTTCTAATCGTTCCCATTCAATTATAGCCATCTTGCAGACCGATTGGGCCGCTATCTAGTATTCAAAACTAGATAGCGGACTGCACTAAAGGCAAAAGAATGGACCCCATGACTCAAAGCCACGAGGTCCATATGCGTTTGCTTTATCTGAATACTTAGTAGCGCACGAAAATGTAGTTGTTGTTCATGCCGGCGGCAACGGAGCTGATGATAACACCCGTGTTGTAGTCGGAAGCATGAATCATCTGACCACCACCGATGTAAATGCCGGTGTGGTACGAGTTGACCACAACGTCACCGGGCTGCGGATCGGACACACGCGTCCAGCCCATAAAGGTGCCCGTGGTGCCCAGGCGGCAATAGCGACCAGTGAGGCAATAGCTAACAAAACCAGAGCAGTCGAAACTGTTCGGGCCAATTCCGCCCCAGGAATAGGCGCAACCAAGCTTGCTGTATGCACGCGAGACAACAGAACCGCCATCGACGGACTGGCTCGGAGCAGAAGGCGTCGGAGCAGGGGCAGGCGTGGAGGGCTGCGGTGTCGGAGCAGGTGCCGGCGTAGGAGCCGGAGTGTTGCCGCCCTGGTTGTTGTTATTGCTGGTCTGGCCACCGTTGTTGGTGTTCTCGGTCGCACCGGCAGTCTCGTTGCTCACCGTGGCCTTCTCGGCGGTACTGGCGTTGATGCCGGCCTGCAGCGCGGCGTTGGCCTCGGCCTCAGCGGCAAGCTCAGCCTGCAGCTGTGAATCCAGAGAGTTTACGACGTTCTGTGCTTCAGCCTGCTGGGCGTTAAGCTCGTCGACCTTCTTTTGCGTGGTGGCGACGTTCTTTTCCTGCTCGGCCTGCTTATCGGTGAGCTGCTGTTTGAGCTCCTTGACCTCTTGAATGGTCTGAGCCTGCTTATCGGAAACTTTGCCGTAGTAGAACAGACGGTTGAGCATATCGCTCAGGTCATCGACGCCCGTCAGAACCTGAAGCAGGCTCAGACCGCCGGTTTTGTACTCGCCGGCGACATAGGTCGAGAGCTTGGCCTGACCATCGGCGATCTCCTGCTGCTTTTGCGTGATCTCGCCAGCAGTCTGATCGAGCGCCTGCGTCTGCGTTGCGAGCTCATCGTAAATCTGCTGGGTTTGGGTACCGATCTGCTCGAGCTTCGTACGAGCAGCGGCAAGGTCGGATGCGGTATCGGCGTAGGCAGGAGCCGCGAGGCCCAAGCCCAAAACACAAGCGAGGGTTGCCGTAGCAGCGCAGCGTGCCATGTTTCTATGCGTGTTTGCTGTGCGCATGTAGCTTCCTTTCCAGTAACTAAGGGTAACGGCTAGTCCACCGTCACCAGGCTAAAGAGCTCCACATCGTCATCAGACGGCGTGAGCTTCTCGCGCGGGTTGAGAAACGCAAGCTCAAGGATACAACCATAACCGACAAGCTTTGCGCCCATATTTCGCACCAGTTTACCTGTTGCCTCGACGGTTCCGCCCGTCGCGACCAAGTCGTCCAGAATCAACACGGTATCTTTAGAGCTGATAGCGTCGGCATGGATCTCAATTGAATCGGTGCCGTACTCGAGCTCGTAGCTCTGGCTCACGGTCTCGCGCGGCAGCTTTCCCGGTTTACGTGCGGGAACAAAGCCGGCGCCAAGGGCTACAGCCACCGGTACGCCAACCATCAAGCCGCGAGCCTCGGGACCCACGACCTTGGTGATTCCCATGCCGGCAAAGTGCTCGGCGAGGGCATCGGTCATGGCTTTGAGAGCCTCGGGATTGCCAAAGAGCGGCGTGATGTCCTTAAATACGACTCCGGGTTCGGGATAGTCGGGAATATCGACGATATGAGATTCGAAGTCATACATGGCGTGACCTTTCATGGATTGCCGAAATTTCAGCAGCGGTTATTTGCCCGCGGTGGCGGCGCCGGATTGCGAAGGGGCGACGACTTTGAGCGGCTTTACGAGAGAATCCTCGTGCGAAACCGGCGCGGCTGGCTCTTCGTTTTTAGCCTTGGTGGATTCGGAACGCGCGATCTCCTCATCGAGGGCATCGATGTCAGCGTCCTCGACCACTGCGTTGAGCGACTCAAAGACACGGTTCTTAAGGAGCGCGGTATGCACACCCTCGGTGAGGTCGTGCAGCTTCTTAAAAGCGCGCTCGAGCTTGGCGTCGCGCTCGTCATCGGAGGTATCCATGCCGAGCATGCTCACGAGAACCTGCTCAAACATCGAAGACTCGCGGTTTGCCGACGATACGTACTGTCGCAGGTTACGCGGCTCAATGTGGAAGCGCGACAGCTCCGAGCAGTAACGGATAATCGGGAAATCTCGGCCATCGACGAGCTCTCGGTTCTGCGGGCTCTTGATGATGCGGATAAGATCATTCTCAGCAAGGGAACGGATAAACGAAATCTCAACACCGAGCATGTCGGGAATGGTCTCGATGGGATGCAGCTTTTGCTTGGTCTCTTTGGGCTCCGTCTTAAGCGGAACATCGGACAGAAGACCCACCTCGTAAGCCAACGTGGACAGGTCCGTAGCGTTTTCCAAGCGCTGCTTAATGACGTTGAGCGGCATATAGCGGGTCTTCTGCAGGTGCAGGATGACCTCCAAGCGGTCAACGTCATCCTTGGAGTACTGGCGATACCCCTTAGGCGTACGATGAGGGGTGATGAGCCCCTCATCTTCGAGAAATCTAATTTTTGAGTTCGATAGATCGGGGTATGCGCCTCGAAGAAGGTTGACGACTTGGCCGATACTCAGATAGTTGCGTTCGGCCATTACCTACTCACCGGTTTCGATGCGCTCCGGCGTGCTCTCGTGGTAGATGAGCGTGAACGTACCGATCTGAACGGAAGAGCCGTCGTGCAGCGGAGCACCGTTGACGATGGCGCCGTCGACCCAGGTGCCGTTGAGCGAGCCCAGATCCTCAATACGGGCGCCCAGGCCCTCGCGAATAATGCGTGCGTGGCTGCGCGAGACGGTCATGTCGTTGAGGAAGATGCCGTTCGCGGGATCGCGGCCGATGGTGGTCACGTCGTCCTCGAGCTCAAAGGCGGCTCCGGTCTGAGGGCCCTTGACGATGGACAGAACCGGAGCGGTGATGCGCACGTTGGCCATAAGGTCGGGAACGGTGACATCGCTCGAAGGAACACGGAAAACGCAGGTAGCGTCCGCAGTCTTATCGTTCTGAGGCATATTGTTAACCTTGTTGTCCATGACAACCCCTATCTAACGCGGCCACGCCGCAAAGAATGAACCGTACGTAATCATACCCCAACGACTTAGTCTTCGATTTCGGGGTTAAGAAAGTCGATGTCCTCGTCCTCGGGATGCGCGATGGCCTGTTTAATGGCCGCCCCTCCCTTAATGGAATAGATGACAGCGGTGAGCATGGAGAAGATCACGCCGCCGTACACAAAGAAGATGCCGAGGGGCACCGAGCTGCCGTTGAGGCCCGGGAATGCCGTGAACGTGGCGGGCAGCAGATGCCAGCCGTCCACGACGGGAAAGCCCAGCAGCATGAGCGAGAAGCCGGTCATGAGCAGTGCCGTGGCAATTTTCCCGGGAAAGACGACGTCGATGGGGCGACGGTGGTAGTAGCGTACGATGAGCGATCCGATCCCTAAGTAAACATCGCGGCCGATAATGAGCACGCAGACCCAGATGGGCAACTCGCCGCGGACCACCAGGCCCAGCACGCCGGTAAACAGCAGCGCACGGTCGCATATGGGATCCATGACCTTGCCGAGCCACGAGACCGTTTTGGTCATGCGGGCAATCTGACCGTCCATCCAGTCGGTGGAGGCCGCGATGGCATAGATGACAATGGCGACGACACGGTTGTTGTCCGTCACAAACAGGTACAGGAAGACGAGCGTGAGGACCAGGCGCGTAAAGGTGATGAAATTGGAGATCGTAAAGATCTTATTCGACGGGTAATCGGAAGTGCCGATAAGCTCCTTTTTGATCTTCTTCTTAATGCCCACAGGACTCCCCCGCTGGTAAACGACAAAACTTTCGATACTATACCCGTTCTGGCGATGTCTATCCAGCGTAAGCATAGAGAGTCCAGACATGTGGAGGGCGCTGTCGCAACGTGAATGTACCGTATTTATGTACGTCAGCCTCCAAACATGTCGAAAATTGTCGTATTTGGAGGCTGACGTACAGGTTTTTGTTGAGCGAAGGTATCGATCAAGAAAGCTGTTGATTCTTTGTTGCTTACCCCGTTGATTCTTAATAAAAAAAGGTCAGGCACTAGGTGCCTGACCTGCAAACTTCTGGTCGGGACGACTGGATTCGAACCAGCGACCCCTTGACCCCCAGTCAAGTGCGCTACCAAGCTGCGCCACGTCCCGAAGCTTTTATTTGTTGCTCTGCTCTCGCTCGCAACAGGGAGTATATTAACCCGAAACTTTGGACTTTTGCAAGAACTTTTTTAATTATTTTTGAGCAAGTCTAAAATTGTATCTGCGAGCTGGGGTTTTGTTAGTACGGGAAGTTCCTGTGTACCCGCTGTGCTCACAATCCAGGCCTTGTTGGTGTCTGTTCCAAAGCCCGAATCGGCGCGCGAGACATCGTTGGCGATGATCGCATCGCAGCCCTTGCGGGCAAGTTTGCGCTTAGCGTACTCCACGACGTTATCGGTCTCGGCTGCAAATCCGATCACACGGCGCTCGCCCTTTTGGCGTGAAAGCTCGGCCAAAATATCAACGGTCTCGATAAGCTTGATACGATCGAGGCGCTCGTTGGCCTTTTTGAGTTTGTGATCCGCAGGTGCCGCAGGTGTGTAGTCGGCAACGGCGGCAGCGCAGATGGCCGCATCGGCCGTCTGGAAGGCACTCAGTGCGGCCTGAAGCATCTCTGCGGCGGTCTGCACGCGTATGCACTCAACGCCGCGGGGAACGTCGAGCGACGTCGGTCCCAGCACAAGCGTGACGGCAGCGCCTCGGCGTGCGGCCTCCCCTGCCAAGGCGATGCCCATCTTGCCCGACGAGCGGTTGCCGATAAAGCGCACCGGATCGATCGGCTCGTGCGTGGGGCCTGCCGTGATGACGATGCGCTTACCTGCCAGGTCTTGAGGCGCGGAGTTGAGCACCTCACAGACAGCCTCGACGATGTCCTCGGGCTCGCTCATGCGGCCCGTGTCAACGTCGCCACAGGCAAGGTAGCCGCTGCCGGGTCCCACCACATGCACGCCGCGGTCGCGCAGCGTGGCCATGTTGGCCTGCGTCGCCGGCGCCTTCCACATGCCGTTGTTCATAGCGGGTGCGATCACGATGGGTCGCGGCGTCGCAAGCAGCGTGGTGGAGATGAGGTCGTCGGCGATTCCGTTGGCCATCTTGGCGATGATATTGGCCGTCGCGGGTGCCACGACCACCAGGTCGGGCTCCTGCGCAAGCGAGATATGGTGGATGGGGTCGGAGGGATCGTCGAACAGACCTACCGCGACCGGCTCATTGGTGAGCGCACGGAAGGTGAGCGGGCCAACAAACTCCGTGGCATGCTCGCTCATAACGACCTTGACGCGCGCGCCGCGCTTTTGCAGCAGGCGCACGATATTGCACGACTTATAGGCGGCGATCCCGCCGGTAATGCCCAGCAGGATCGTTTTTCCCTCAAGTTGCATTGAATTGTTGGGTGCCGCCGTCATCATTTAAGCTTCCTTGCTGGGGAGCACGAGCAGGCGGTGGCAATACGGGCAGTGCGTAATCTCACTACCGTCGTGGTTGAGGTCGCTCATGGACGATGCCTGCAGCGCGGTATGGCAGACCGTGGGGATGTTGCCCTGAATGGTCTCGACGGCCAGGCCGCGGAACTGCTTGAGCAGGCGCTCGTAATCGGTGAGCACGTCAGTCGGCAGCGTGGCAGCCAGCGCGGTGCGCTCCTTGGTAGCGGCGTCAATCTGGGCCTGGAGATCGGCAGCCTTAGCACGAGCGGCCTTGGTATCGGCCTTCACGCCCTCCTCGAACTTGGCGATGATTGCCTGCGCGCGAGTCTCGCGGTCGAGCGCCTCCTTATGGGCGACAACGACATCCTTGCGGGTGTGCTCGATCTTGTCCAGACGCTTGGCCAAGGTGGCGAGTTCATTCTCCAGGTCCTGAACCTCGCGGTAGTCGGAGCCGTCGACGTGGCGCTTCTTGGCAGCCTCAATGGCGTTGTTGGTCTGAATCTCGGTGGTGTTGAGATCGTCGAGCTCAATGTCCAGATCCTTGCGCTGGGCGTAGAGCTTGGTCATCTCGGACTTGAGCTTCACATAGGTCTTGCGCTTGGAAGCGAGCTCCTTGAGCTCCGGCATATTGGCAAGTTCGCTCTTGTTGCGGGCGAGCTCCAAATCGATCTGTTGCAGCTTGAGTAGCGTAGCGCCGGCGCTCATAAGTTCTCTCCTTTTGTCACAGTCCACCATTGGCAAGGGTTCAGTATTTTAATCGCATGACGGGGGTCGACCCCGGCGTCAACTGCAGAGTTCATCAATATATCAACGAACGGCTCCTCAGAGCGGTCGTGGCCGAGCAAGATCACCGGCAGCCCGCGTAAGGCAAGGTCTTGCGCCACGTGGTAGCCCGCCTCGCCCGTCACGACAACGTCCGCGCCCGCGGCGATGGCGAGCTCTCCAAAGTCGCCCAGGGAGCCGCCCAAAATGGCGACGGTGCGGCATGCGTGCTCGGCTTCGCCCCACACACGCGGGTCGCTGCCGAAGGCTGTGGCAGCACGGGTGGCAAGATCGCGCAGCGTGCACGGGTCGTTGAGCGTTGCAAGCGCGCCCAGGCCGGTGGCTTCGGGGTTGTCCACGTGCTCCAGTGAGCTCACTGGTGCGGCACCCAGCAGCTCGCTCAGGCAGACGCGGGCTTCGTGCGAGCGGTCCAGGTTGGTGTGGAGCGAGATAATGCTCACGCCGCAACGCGCTGCCTCGTAGAGCGCCGCGCTGCATTGGGGGCGTGTGGTATCCGCCGGACAAAAGGCCTCGGGTGCCTTGATGTAGATAGGATGATGCGTCAGCAGCACGTTGACGCCGGCCCCGAGAGCACGGTGCACGTTGGCCTCGGTCGCGTCGAGTGCGCAGGCAACACCGGTGATCTCAGCAGCGGGATCTCCCACTGATAGCCCAACGTGATCCCAGCCCTCGGTGTCCGCCTTGGGGTAGCGCGCAAGCAGGGCGCGCTCGAGTTCGGCGACGATCATGTGGCGCCTACGATCGAGAGCAGCGTCTGGGCAAACTCGTCCAGATCGTCCGGATTCACGCGGTCGTCAAAGGAAATGCGCAGTGCGCCCAATGCCTGCTCGCGACCGATGCCCATCGCGCTCAAAACGTGGCTGGGGTCCATACTGCCGCTCGAGCACGCCGAGCCTGCCGATACCTCAAAGCCGGCGGCGTCGAGCTTGACGATGAGCTCTTCGGAGTCCATGCCGTCGACGTAGATTGAAACCATACCCGGCAGACGGTCTGCCTGCGCGTAGTCGCCCATGGTGGCATGAATGCGTGGATGGGCCGTAAGCGTGGCGTAGAGTTTGTCGGAAAGGGCTTGCAGCTTTTCGCGCTCCTGAGCCACTTGGGGCACCAGCGTGCGGGCAGCAGCGGCAAAGGCTAGCTGCGTGCGCAGGTCCTGCGTGCCGGCGCGACGTCCGGCTTCCTGTCCGCCGCCAAAGATGCGGGGGCGCAGTGGCGTGCGGGTCTTAACGTAGAGCGCGCCGGATGCCACGGGGCCACCGATCTTGTGCGCGGCAACGGTCATGGCATCGACACCCAGTTCGGTGACATCGAGCGGAATGTGCAAATAGCCCTGGATGGCATCGGTGTGAAACAAGGCGCCGGCAGCATGTGCGGCGGCGGCCAGCTCGCGGATGGGCTGTACCACGCCGGTTTCGTTGTTGGCGACCATAATGCTCACGAGCGCCACGTCGTCGCCGAGCAGCTCGACAAGCGCGGCAGGGTCAATGTAGCCTGCACGGCAGGGCTGCACCAGGTCGACGGTAAAGCCGGCGGCGCGCAGCAGCGGTAGGTTGTCCAGAATTGAATCGTGCTCGATGGCCGAAACGATGACACGATCGCGCTTTCGATCGCGCTGACGAGCGCCCTCGGCAAGACCGAGCAGCGCCAGCTGGTTGGCCTCGGTGCCGCCGTTGGTAAGGATGATCTCGGACGG
>JAXKHW010000222.1:0-7187 GCA_036549635.1 Collinsella sp.
GATAGAGACAGCCCCACAAGACCCCTGCATACCCGCGACGAGCGCGGCCGTAGGACCAAGGCAACCAAGCGTCAATGCAACGGCGGCAACGGCGATATCTCGAGCGTTCACAAGACCCCTTCCTCCACGAGAAAGACTTTGTTTCTCGTGACTTAGTGTGCCCCGCGCCCATATGCGCGGCGTACTGCCACGGTAAGCGCTCTGTTAACTCAAGCACGCACAAAAAACGGGCGCCCTTACGTTGCCCTAAAGCTCGGTAAAGACGCCCGTCCGCCAAATATCCGTGATGCAGAAAAATTACCAGCCAGTGTAGTAATCGGTGGTTCCGGCAGCGCAGCCGGAGTCATAGACCTTGCACTCGCCCTTGGACCCGGTAAACGTGGAGCCCTGGGCCTTATCGCCCGCGGCAACGACGTAGTAGCCATCGGAATCGCGCCAAAAGCCCTCGGCGTCCTGCGTCCATTCGCCCGTGCGGTGGTGATACAACACGTTGCTGCTGTAATAAGTCTCGCGGCGGCCGTTATAGTTATTGACGCCGCTCGAGCGCGTCAGGCCCGAGCCGTTCGCGTAATACGCAGCAGACGCGTAAGACGAGCCGGAGCCGGCGTTGTAATACGAAGCCTGAACGGCCTCAGCAGCCTCGGCTTCGGCTGCAGCAGCCTCGAGCGCCTCGCGCTTGGCATCCTCAAGCGTGGAGCGGAGCTCATCGAGCTCGGTCGACTTGGCGTCGACCTCCCCCATCGTCAACAGGCTACTCGCGCCGTCGATGCAGCCCTGCAACACAGCGCGCTCGTCATCGGTAGCATAGTCGCCATACATATTCATAATGATCTGAGCGCGCATCTCCAGGGAATCGCGCTTCGCCCCCATCGAGGCGTTCCACTCCTGCATAGAGCCATAACCGTCACCGCGGTAGTCGACGGGCTGCACCAGCGTCGCCTCGGACGGCGTAGATCCGACCGTATCGGATAGTGTTGCCGCGTGGGCATCAGTTGCGCCGACGCCCGCCAAAAGTGCCACGGTCAGAGCGGCGGAAAGGGCGGCGGCTTTCGGTTTTCGTGAATCGATCCTCATGTAGCTGGAAACCTCCGTAGTGTGTTTTTGCTGCGTTTGGGCTGCGTGTGATTCGATCGCGCTGCATAGTACCCCGAGCAAATCGCGACCTGCGGTTTTACTCAAAAGGCGCACGTCAATTGCGTAAAACTCACATCCTCTCAACAGGAGTTTTCCACAACTCAAATGCATAAAGCGTGTCAAAAACCCTGTTTTTGCGCCCTCTCTATGCAAAAAAGGCGCCTGTGCAACTATTGTTCGCACAGGCGCCTTGAGCAGGCATTTTATGCAGTTATACCTATCGAGTCGCAAGGGGTCCTTGCACAAGTCGCCTTACTCGTCCAGCGCGGCGAAGGCCTGCTTCAGATCCCAAATGATATCCTCGGCGTTCTCGGTACCGATGGAAAGACGGATCGTGGAGGGCGTGATGTTCTGCTCGGCGAGCTCCTCGGCAGAGAGCTGGGAGTGCGTGGTGGTAGCCGGGTGCACGACGAGCGACTTGACGTCGGCCACGTTGGCGAGCAGCGAGAAGACCTGCAGATGATCGATGAACTTCCAAGCTGCCTCCTGGCCACCCTTAATCTCAAAGGTAAAGATCGAGGCACCGCCGTTGGGGAAGTACTTCTGATAGAGCTCGTGATCGGGGTGCTCAGACAGGCTCGGGTGGTTCACCTTGGCGACATGGCAATCACCAGCCAGGAACTCAACGACCTTCTTGGTGTTCTCGACATGACGGTCAACGCGCAGCGACAGAGTCTCGGTGCCCTGGAGCAGGATCCAGGCGTTGAACGGGCTGATGCAGGCGCCCTCGTCACGCAGCAGGATGGCGCGGACATAGGTTGCGAAGGCGGCGGGACCGGCAGCCTCGGCAAACGAGACGCCATGGTAGGAGGGGTTGGGCTCGGCGATCTGCGCATACTTGCCGCTCGCATTCCAATCGAAGTTACCGCCGTCGACGATCACACCGCCCAGCGAGGTGCCGTGGCCGCCGATGAACTTGGTTGCGGAGTGGACGACGATGTTGGCACCATGCTCCAGCGGACGGAACAGATACGGGGTGCCGAAGGTGTTGTCGACGACAACCGGCAGACCGTGCTTCTTGGCAATCTCGGAGATGGCGTCGATGTTGGGGATGTCGGAGTTGGGGTTGCCAAGCGTCTCGAGATAGATGACCGTGGTGTTGTCCTTGATGGCCCCCTCGACCTCTTCCAAGTTATGAGCGTCGACAAACGTGGTCTCGACGCCAAACTGGGAGAGCGTATGCTCCAGCAGGTTGTAGGAGCCACCGTAGATGGTCTTCTGGGCAACCACATGGTCACCGGCCTGAGCAAGAGCCTGCAGGGTATAGGTGATGGCAGCAGCACCGGAGGCGACGGCGAGACCTGCCACGCCGCCCTCGAGTGCGGCGATACGGTCCTCGAAGACGCCCTGGGTGGAGTTGGTCAGACGGCCGTAGATGTTACCAGCATCGGCAAGACCAAAGCGGTCGGCGGCGTGCTGGGAGTTGCGGAACACATAGCTCGTGGTCTGGTAGATAGGCACGGCGCGGGAGTCGGATGCGGGATCGGCGCTCTCCTGGCCAACGTGAAGCTGCAGGGTATCGAAACCAAAGGTGTGCTCGGGGTGGTTGATGAACTGGCTCATGATGATCTCCTTGATCGGACGAAAGTAAATAAAAAGAGAGAAGTAAGTCGCTGTCTCCTGATCACGCCGACGGGCGCAAACAGGAGCCCGGCATTCGTCTTGGTAAGCAATTCATATGCGGGCCTCCTTTCGCATCCCGGTTCCGTGGTCGGTTTAATTACCTACCTCCTTTGTGTGTTTTGAATAGTACGAGCATTGTTTCGCTCGGTCAATCACTTAAAAGCGCTAACCTGTTATCGGTTTTATAGATAGCAATCGAAAGGATGGCGTCGATGACCCTTCAGCAGCTTCGTTTTCTGATTGCCGTGGCAGAGTCCGGCTCAATCAACGCCGCAGCTCAGCGCCTCTATACCGCTCAGTCCAACATCTCAAACGCCGTCAAAAGCCTGGAACAGGAGCTCCATCTGGAGATCTTTACGCGCTCCAGCCGCGGCGTCACGCTCACCAACGACGGCACCGAGCTTTTGGGCTATGCGCGCCAGGTCGTAGAGCAGGCCGACATGCTCGAGGCGCGCTACGAGGACGGCGGCACCCCGCAAGCCCGCCTCGCCATTTCCGCCCAGCATTACGCCTTTTCGGTCGAGGCCTTCGTCAACGTCGTCGAGCGCTGCCGGGACGACAAGTTCGAGTTCATCATGCGCGAGACCACCACGTCGCAGATCATCGATGACGTCCGCGCGTTTCGCAGCGACATTGGCATCCTCTATCTGGACGACTTTAACAATCGTGTCCTACAGAAAGCCTTTACCGATGCCCGAGCAAGCTTCCATCACCTCTTTGATGCAAAGGTCCACGTGTTCGTAAGTGAGCGCCACCCGCTTGCCCGCCGCCCGCAGCTGTCCCTTGCCGACCTTACGCCCTATACGCGCTACAGCTTTGAGCAGGGAACCTCAAACTCCTTCTATTACGCCGAGGAGCCGTTTAGCTACATCCCCTGCGATCGCAACATTCGAGTCTCTGACCGCGGCACGCTCACCAACCTGCTGATCACCTCGAACGGCTACACGCTCTCCACCGGCGTGCTCTCAAACGAAATGCAATGGGGCATGGCATCGATTCCGCTGGCAGATGCCCCGACGATGCACGTAGGCTATATCATGCACGATGAACGCAAGCCCTCTCCCCTGTTACAGCAATACCTCGACGAGCTCGACCGCATCATCCAAGAAAACCAGCCATCAGAGGACGGGGTAGATATGGTAGATTGCTAGCCCTCGGCGAACGCGGCGCTACAATGGTCACTCACACGAAACGTACCCAACGAAAGGAACCATGTGAAGGTCATCATCTATACCGACGGCTCGGCCCGATCAAATCCGGGACGCGGCGGCTACGGCGCCGTGCTCAAATACACCAACCCCGCCGGCAAGACCTTCACCTCCGAGCTTTCGCGCGGCTACGCCAAGACCACCAACAACCGCATGGAACTCATGGCGGTCATCGTGGCGCTCGAGGCACTTAACCGCCCCTGCGAGGTCGAGGTCCATTCCGATTCGCAGTACGTCGTCAACGCCTTTAACAAGCACTGGATCGACGGCTGGAAAAAGCGCGGATGGAAAACCGCCAACAAGCAGCCCGTTAAGAACCGCGACCTGTGGGAGCGCCTGCTTGCCGCCAAAAGCAAGCATAAGGTGGAGTTCATCTGGGTTAAGGGACATGCCGGCCACGAGCTCAACGAGCGCTGCGACGAGCTCGCCACCACGGCGGCCGACGGCAGCAACCTCGATATCGACACCGGCTTTAACGAGAGCGACCTGTAATAGCGTTTTCGCGCAGCTTTATATCCCCACGCGCTACACTCATCTTGTAGACCAAACAACGCAAGGGGGACGTATGCTGCGCATCGCGACCATCGGCACATCCATGATCACCGACGACTTTATCCAAGTCGTCAACGCCAACGACCAAGCCGCGTTTGTGGGCACGCTTTCGCGCGACGCCAATCGCGGTACTGCCTTTACCGCCGAACACGGCGGCGAACGTAACTTCACCGCACTTGACGAGCTTGCGTCCGCCGTCGACGTCGACGCCGTCTATATCGGCAGCCCTAACGCACTTCACTACGAGCAGGCCCTTGCCTGCATCGCCGGTGGCAAGCACGTCATCGTCGAGAAACCCTTCTGCGCCACCGAAGCGCAGGCGCTGGAAGTCTTCCGCGCTGCCGAGGCAGCAGGCGTCGTGGCCCTCGAGGCCATGCGTCCCCTCCACGATCCCGCCTTCCACGCCATCGAGGACGCCCTGGGCGAGATCGCCCCCATCCGCCGCGCCTCATTGCGCTTTGGCAAGTATTCCTCGCGCTACAACGAGATTCTCGCGGGACGCGCCACCAATATCTTCGACTGCCACATGGCCTCGGGCTCCCTCATGGACATTGGCGTCTACACCGTCGAGCCCATGGTCGAGATTTTCGGCATGCCCTCCGGCCTTACGAGCATGACTACTCTGCTCGACCCCACCACGCGACAGCTCACGCACGGCCCCATCGACGGCTGCGGTTCCATCCTCGCCAGCTACGGCGGTGGCCGTATCTCCGTCGAGCTCGCGCACTCCAAAATAACGAATGACCTGCTGCCCTCGCAGATCGAAGGCGAGCGTGGCACTATCCAGATCGACCATCTGTCCACGCCCCGCAACGTCCGCATCGACTATCGCGGCGACGTCGTACGCGGCTCGGCGACCGAGGCACCGCGCGAACAGGGCGACAACGGCCGCGTGCTCGACCTGCCCAAATCGAGCAACACTATGGAATACGAACTCACAGACTTTATCACCGCCATCGGCGGCATCGATAACGTTAAGGAAGAGATTTGGGAGACCCCGGCGGGACGCCACGAGCTTGGCCACTACCGCGATGTCACGCTCGTCTCACTGCGCATCATGGATGCCGTGCGCCGGCAGGCCGGCATTATCTTCCCGGCCGACGCAGGCAAGCAGGCATAGCGATGGGTCTCTTCGATACGTTCTTCTCCAGCGTCACCGGCGGCAGTCGAGAACCCCAAAAACCATCAAACGTCGAGCTCGAGCTGCGCCGCAGACTTACTGTGCTCGCAAGCGACGAGGCCACTCAAGACACTCCCCTGCGCTATTTCCTGCGCTGGGCGGGGCAAGTCCAAGGCGTTGGTTTTCGCTTTACCACCACCAACCTCGCGCAGGCACGCTCCCTCACCGGCTGGGTGCGTAATATGGAAGACGGCTCAGTCGAGATGGAGATACAGGGAGCTCCGGCAAACATCCTATCTCATCTCGAGGCGCTTCATGCCTCCTACGAGCGCATGGGAACGCGTTTTCGCCTCGTAGACGCCCAGGCCCGAGCCCCACTTGCCAATGAAGACGGTTTCAGTCCTCATTATTAGTATTGTGTGCTAAATACGGTATCATTTACCTACGACCGTTAATAGAAAAGAGGCGAGGCGCATGGCGGTGCAAAGAAGGAATACCAGGCAGCGAAAGCTGGTTCTTGACGCCGTGCGCCAAAGCTATAACCATCCCACCGCCGACGAAATCTACAACGTCGTGCGCGCGCAGGATGACAAAATCAGCCGCGGTACGGTCTACCGCAATCTCAATCTCTTGGCCGACGCCGGCGAGATCCTCTCCATCAAGACGCCGGGCGGCAGCCGCTTCGATCGCACGATCGAGCCGCATGCGCATATCATCTGCACCTCGTGCAGCCGCGTCATCGACGTACCGCTCCCCTTCGATGCCCAGCTCGACGCCAAAGCGTCCGAGCAAATCGGCTGGCACGTCACGTCGCACTACACCATCTTCGAGGGTCTCTGCCCCGACTGCCGGTAGATGTTTGGAACATGCCTTAAAATCCACCTTTCCGCACTTTGCAGCAAAAAGTAGATTTCTAGACATGTCCCAAATGTCTACTCAGCAAGTAGACGACGCAGCTCTTCTTCGACCGTGCGCACGTAGCGGACGCGGTCGTTAATGCCACGCATAGAGGGGTTGCAGCTCTCCATTAGATAAGGATGGCCCACTACGTTGAGCATGTCGCGGTCGTTTTCGTTATCGCCAAACGCCATCATCTCATCGGGCGAAATACCCAGGGCACGACCGTAATCGGCAAGCGCGGAGCCCTTGCCCGAACCAAAACCGATAAAGTCCGTCCATTCGGTTCCCGATGTCATGACATCGACTCGATCGCTAAAGTGGCGCTCGAAATACTCCAGCGCCGCCGGCTGATTCACCTCGGGCGTCTGGAAGGCAATCTTAATGACGTCCTCTTCGATGTCCTCGGGGCGGTCGACCACCGCCACATCGCAGTGGACCTCATAGCGCAAATGGTCGACAAACGCATCGTTGCCGCTCATGGTGTAGAGGTGTCCCTCACACGAAAGGGTCACGTCGGCATGGGGATACGCAACCACGGCATTCGCGATATCCATAGCAAGGCTACGCTCCATGGAACGCTTGACAACGCCACGTCCCTCGCTCATCACCAGGGCTCCGTTTTCGCATACATAGGCGAGCTCATCGGCCAC
>JAXKHW010000024.1:0-7291 GCA_036549635.1 Collinsella sp.
ATAGAAAAACGCGAGTTGCAGCATGGTGATGACCACCGTGAGCAGCATGGAAGAAAAATGTCCGGCCGAAAGCTTGAACTTCTCGGAGAAGGAGTAGATTTCGCCATCGACAAACGTGCGCCAACTCTCGATCTTAGTGGCCGAGACACCAATGCGCTCGAGCCAATTGATGATGCAATGGGCGACGCGCGTGACGGTCTTAGGCATGAGAGCGACGGCGAAGATGCCAAGCAAGATGCAGCAGTGTCCACCAAAGCTAAAGACGCACAGCAGCGTCATGTCGCCATAGCGCTCGGCAAAAAACGGCATGCGAGCAAGCAGTAGGATAGCGCCCCAGGCAACGAGGCCAAACTGGTACACGATAAAACGCGTGAATTGCGTGGCGCCGGCCTCGCCCACGTTTTGGCCGGCCTTGGTCAGGCGATAGATTTGAGCCGGGGTGGAGCCCATCATCATGGGCGTCAGGTTACCAAAGAAGATGCCACTCGCCTCGACCGAGATCAGGTCGCGGATGCCGACGGGCGAATTGGGATCGAGCCAGACGGCGATCGCATAGGCCACAATGCCAAAGAACAGGTACATGAACATGCAAAGACACGCGACAACGAGCCATGACGCCTGGACGCTCGACATAGCGGCCCAGAACTGCCCCATCTGCCCGGTTACCACCAGATAGACGATATAACCTACCAGCACGACGCCGATAAAGATGGCGCCGCGGCGTGCGCTCTTATTGTCATCTCCGCCCGAGGCCTCAACCTCGACCTGGGGCTTAGACGTATGCTGAGAGGACTCCGTCATGAGACTCCTTCTAACAGTCAAAATATCTTGGATATTGTACCCGTAAGGGCCATAGGCAGAACGCAAAGCTCTGGTTCAAACGGGAATTGCAGACGGTTGTTTGAAAATAAAAAACCCGGCCTTCCATAGGAAGTCCGGGTATCAGATGCGTGGTAGCCCGTACCAGATTCGAACTGGTGATCTCCGCCTTGAGAGGGCGGCGTCCTAAACCGCTAGACGAACGGGCCATAAGCCTCAGCAGAAAAGAAGTGGTAGCCCGTACCAGATTCGAACTGGTGATCTCCGCCTTGAGAGGGCGGCGTCCTAAACCGCTAGACGAACGGGCCACATGACATCTGCACTGCCGTGCTGCGAGGATATATATTACGGGACAAAAAACGTCAGCGCAAGAAGAAATTCCAAATTGCCGAAAAATTGTCGGCAGGTTATGGAATACGCAGGTAAACTTGGTAGCTAATTCAAGTTGAGATGAACCAAAAGAGCTTCGCGCTCGTTGGGAATATCGTCTTCGATCACGGCGTCGAGGGCGGAGTTGAGAAGCTGACCCAGTTCCGGCCCGGGCTTGACTCCGGCACGGATCAGGTCGCCGCCGTTGATGGCGAGCATCTTGAGCGTATAGGGCTCCCCTGCCTTCAGCAGCTCGTGCGCCAGCGCGCGCATCTCCTCAATCGTCTCAACATAATAGAAGCACGACGGGGCCTTGCCAAGTGTGTCGGCACGCTTAAGGTCCATGAGCTCGTCAATCAGGCGGGCCGTGTCGACGCCCTCACCCGAAAGCGCGCGCATCATATTGAGCAGGCAGGAGCGCTCGGGGCGCAGCGGCTTGTCATGGTATTTGATGAGCAGGCACACGTCGCGCACCAAGTCGTGCGAGAGGGCCAGGCGATCCATAATGACGCGCGCCTTCTTGGCGCCGAGCTCGGGATGACCGTAGAAGTGTCCGCTGCCGGCGTGATCGACCGTGAAGCACTCGGGCTTGGACACATCGTGCAAAAACGCCGCCCACATAAGGCTCGACGAGGGCGCGACGCCGTCACACAGCGCGAGCTCCCCCGCCACCGTCAGCACACGGGCGATATGCACGTAGACGTTAAACGCATGATAGACACTGCGCTGATCAAACCCGCGACCCGCTGCCAACTCGGGCACGGCGGCGCAGATGAGCTCGGGATAGCGGAGCATCGCGTCTCCCCCATGACCGGTCGAAAGAATGCCCTCGAGCTCAATACCCACACGCTCACGCGCCACGGCATCGAGCAGCGGCGCGCACTCGGCAAGCGCACGCTTGGTCTCGGGCTCAATCATAAAGTCCAGACGGCAGGCAAAGCGCACCGCACGCAGCATGCGCAGGGCGTCCTCGTTAAAGCGACGCTTGGGATCGCCGACAGCGCGAATCAGCTTGCGCTCCAAGTCACCCTGGCCGTCGTAGCGGTCGACAAGCCCGCGCTCGGGATGCCAGGCCATGGCATTGACGGTAAAGTCGCGGCGCGCCAGATCGTCCTCGAGCGAGGCGGCACGCTCCACACTCTGGGGATGGCGACCATCGGTGTAAAAGCCATCCAGACGGTACGTGGTGACCTCGATACGCTCGCCATCGGAAATAGCCGTGATTCCGCCAAATTTAATGCCCGACTCCACAACCGCGATGCCGGCGGCCTCGAGCGCCGCTTTGGACTCCTGCCACAGGCCGCTACAGCACATATCAACATCGTGGCTGGGGTACCCCATCAGGGCGTCGCGCACCCAACCGCCCACGTACCAAGCCTCAAGACCAGCCGCCTCAAGCGCGCGCAGGACGCGCAGGGACGCATCGGACGGTTGAGTACCGTTGAGCGAAACGTTGCACATGCCTATGGCCTCCTGCGACTATCAAATTGGCTATCGATTGCGTCTGCAAGAAGTCTAGCAAGAAACAGCCTCCACTGCACACGCAAGTCCGATAAACAAAAACGCATCCGTCCTAGTCTAAGACGGATGCGAAATAATCAAACTATTCAGACAAGGTGCCGGAACTAGCAGACCTGGCGAACCTCGATGTGCTTCTTATATTCGTCCACCTTGGCAAAATCACCCAGACCGGGGCACTCGACCACGTTGGCGCCAGTGGCCATCGAAAGGCGCAGGGCGTCCTCGACGCGCTCGGGGGCGTCGTGCCACACGGACAGGAAGGCAGCGAGCGAGGAATCGCCGGCGCACACCGTCGACAGCAGCTTGACGTCGAAGGTGCGGTTGGCAAACCAGATATGCTCGCCGTTGGAGAAGTACGCACCGGCGCCACCAAGGGTCAGCAGCACGTTCTTGGCGCCCTTGGCGTGCAGCTCGGCCATAGCGCCCTTGACGGACTCGTCGTCGCCACCGCTCACCTTGATGCCAAAGATGTCAAGCAGCTCGTCGTCATTGGGCTTGATCAGCAGTGGCTCCAGAGCAATGAGGTCTGCCAGCTGATGGCTCGAGATGTCGAGGACGAACTCGGCCCCCTTGGCCTTGACACGGCGCAGGACCTCGGCCAAGAAGCCCTCGGAAGTGTTGGGAGGCAGCGAGCCGCTGATGACCAGGCAGGTCATGTCATCGAGCGAATCGATAAGTTCAAACATCTCCTGCTCGTTGGCCTCATTGATGGCGGCACCGGCATTGACCATGTTGTACTCGGTGTCGGGACCGGCGTTGAGGAACACATTGACGCGCGTAATACCGTCGGTCCACACGGGCTTGACGGGCACGCCCAGGGCCTCGGCGCGCTTAACGATGAACTCACCCGAGAAGCCGGCGAAGAAACCCAGGATCGTGGTGTCGACACCATAGTGGTCAAGCGTAAACGAGACGTTGAGGCCTTTGCCGTTGGGCGTGTAGACGGCATTGCGGGTACGCGTGACGGTATTGGCAGTAAGGCCGTCGCAGGCGATGTTGTAATCAATGGCGGGATTAGCAGTGAGCGTGTAAATCATGAATGTTCCTTTCACGAAGCAACGTGTTAATGAAAGTATATTCCACGCATCGGTAAAAGGCTAGGACAACTCGGTGAACGGTGTGGAAGCGATGAAGTACGGCAGGACACCTCTCCCCCATGGCGGAACAAAAAAGGCGCCCCGGCCGAAACCGGGGCGCCGCATGCGCACGAATATGTCGCGTTTCGATTACTGACGATCGAGCTTGCGGACAGCAACGCGCTTGCTGTACTCGTCGACGTGACCGAAGTCACCAATGCCGACGGACTCGGCAACGTTGGCGCCGGTGGCCATAGCGAGCTTCATGGCCTCCTCGACGTTGTCGCGATCCCTGTACCACTTGTGCAGGAACGCAGCGAGGGTGCAGTCGCCGGCGCAGACGGAAGAGACCAGCTTGATGTTGAACTCACGCTTGGCGTACCAGATGTCCTCGCCGTTGGAGAAGTAAGCGTCGCCGCGGCTACCACGGGTGAGCAGCACGTTCTGAACGCCGGCGTCGTGAGCCATCTTCATGGCAACGCGGACCTCGTCGTCGGTGTCGACCGGCACGCCGAAGATGGCCTTCATCTCGTGATGGTTCGGCTTGATGAGCAGCGGCTTCTTGTGAGCGAGCTCCTTGAGCTTGTCGGAGGACAGGTCCAGGACGACGTCAGCGCCACGAGCCTGAGCGTGCTCCATGACCTGAGCCAGGAAGTCGGGCGTAGCTTTGGGAGGCACGGAGCCGGAGACGATCAGGCACTCGAGATCGCCCGCGGTGTCCAAGATGTTGTAGAGCTCCTCCTGGTGCTGCGGCGTGATCGGGGCGCCGGGGTTCAGGATGCCGTACTCGTGCTGGCCATCGTTGACGTAGGTGTTAATGCGCGTGATACCGTCGGTCCAGACCGGGCGGCAGAGGCAACCCAGGTTCATGACCTCCTCGACGATGAACTTGCCCGTGAAGCCAGCGAAGAAGCCGAGCGCGACGGTGTCGACGCCCATCTTCTTAAAGGCGAAGGACACGTCGAGGCCCTTGCCGTTAGCCGTGTAGCTGGCCGAACCGGTGCGGACGTTCTCGTCGGGCTCGAGCGGAGAGCTCGAAACCGTCATGTCGACAGCCGGGTTAGCGGTTAGCGTGTAGAACATTTACAGTACCCCCTGTATATGTGAGGGCCGCGTGGCCGGCCCATTCCAACCACGCGGTTACCTCTGATACCAAATTAGCGAGCTGCGGACTCGAGCAGTGCCTTGACCTCGCCGGCGGTGTTGCAGGCGAGCGCCTTCTCGGCGAGCTCGTCGCACTCGGCCTTGGTCCACTGGCTGATGGTCTTGCGGGCGCGCAGGATCGACGGAGCGCTCATCGAGAACTCCTCCAGGCCCCAGCTAATCAGCAGCGGCTCGAGCAGCGGATCGGCAGCGGCCTCGCCGCACATACCGACCATGATGCCGGCCTTCACGCCGCTCTCGATGATGTTCTTGAGCGAGCGGAGCACGGCGGGATAGTAAACCTGGTACAGGTTGGAGATGGTGTCGTTGCCACGGTCGGCGCACATGGTGTAGCCGATCAGGTCGTTGGTGCCGATGGAGAAGAAGTCGGCGACCTCGGCAAGACGGTCTGCGAGCAGCGAAGCGGCAGGCGTCTCAACCATGATGCCGACCTCGATGTTCTCGTTGAACTTGCGACCCTCTTCGGTCAGCTCGGCCTTGCACTGCTCGACGAGCTCCTTGACAGCCAAGACCTCCTCGACGCAGGTGACGAGCGGGATCATGATCTTGACGTCACCGAAGGCGCTAGCGCGCAGCAGAGCGCGGAGCTGGACCTTGTACTGGTCGGGATTGGCCAGGCAGTAACGCACGGCGCGGAAGCCCATGAAGGGGTTGTCTTCCTTGACCATGTGCAGATACGGAATCTCCTTGTCGCCACCCACATCGAGCGTACGGATGATGACAGGAGCACCCTTGAGCGCGCTGGCGACCTTACGGTAAGCGTTGAACTGCTCCTCCTCGGAAGGAAGCTCAGCGGAGTCCATGAACAGGAACTCGGAGCGGAACAGACCGATAGCCTCGGCGTCGTGATCGAGCGCGTTGGGCACGTCATCGGGGTTACCGATGTTGCAGGCGATGATCTTCTTGATGCCATCGGCAGTCACGGACGGCTTGCCACGGAAGGCCTCGAGGGCTGCCTTCTCGGCAGCGAAGGCCTCGGCCTTGGCGGTGTAGGCAGCAAGCGTCTCCTCGTCGGGATCGGCCTCGACGATACCCTTGCCACCGTCGACGACAACGGTCATACCGTTGCGCAGCGCGGTGCAGCTGTTGGAAACCGAAAGGACAGCCGGGATCTCGAGGGCGCGCGCAATGATCGCGGAGTGCGACGTGCGGCCACCGGTCTCGGTGACGATACCGGCAACGTGGGCCTTATCGATCGTGGCGGTCATGGACGGCGTGAGGTCATGCACGACAACGACGGTGTTCTCGGGCAGGACGGAGAGGTCGACGACCTCCTTGCCCAGCAGCTCGGCCAGAATACCGGTGCGGATGTCGGCGATGTCGGCCGCGCGCAGACGGAACATCTCGTCGTCCATGGACAGGAACATGTTCTCAAACATGGTCGAGGTGTCCATGAGCGCCTGCTCGGCGCAGGTACCGCCGTCAATGGCGGCGTTGATGGCGTCAGTCATGCCCGGGTCCTGAGCCAGGACAATGTGTCCGCTCATGATCTCGGCCTCGGCCTCGCCCACCGTCTCCTTCATATGGTCGGCCTGAGCCTGGGTCTTCTCGCAGAAGACCGAAAGAGCGGACTGATAGCGCTCCTTCTCTGCTGCCGAATCAGCAACCTCGTGCGGCTCAAACGTCAAGTCGGGATCGACGGCGACCATGACGGTGCCGATACCGATGCCCTCGGAAGCGTTGACTCCCTGATACATTCCCATTCCTCTCTCCGTGTCATGTGATAAAGCGTTTTGCCATATCCATGACAAAAGAGCGCAGCTACCTTACAACAGGTCACTGCGCCCCCAAATATGAACTTAGTTGTTCAACATGCGACCCGTTTGAGTTCTACTCGCCAAGACCGCTCTTGATGAGCTCGATGGCAGCAGCCAGAGCCTCGGCCTCGTCAGCGCCGTCGCACTTGACCTCGACCTCGGTGCCGCAGGGGATACCAGCAGCCATAAGTGCCATCGGGGACTTGCCGTTGACCTCCTTCTCGGGGGTGACGACCGTCACGTCACAGGCGTACTTGCCCATGGTGGAGGCGAACAGACCAGCCGGACGCATGTGCAGACCCTGAGGATTAACGAGGGTAGCCTTCTCAGAAACCATAGTTGACTCCTTTTTTGTGTTTAACCCCTGTCATGCATGTGGCAGGAGTCAGATTCACGACGTTGTTTATATTAACTCACATCAAACGGTTTTTCATTGTGTTTCAGACGAATTATTGGACAGATGTGTTTGTCGTCCGCTTGCTTGCCGGGCGGGGCGATTAAGTTTGCTGCTCTACAGTCCTGCGCAAGACGGAAAGCACATTAAGTGCTTTCCTTTGCGTGCGGAACTCGCGACAAACTTAATCG
>JAXKHW010000223.1:0-4838 GCA_036549635.1 Collinsella sp.
AGGTAAAGGTGTGGCAGGGGCGTACAGCAGAGTTACTCAGCAGCGGCCTTGAACTTGTTGAAGTTGATCAGGCAGCCGGACTTGACGATGGCACGCTCCTCTGCCGTCATATCGGCAATGTAGAGCTCAATCTGCTCGACCGCACCGTCGGCGCGCACCACGTAGGCAGCGATGTTCTTCAGATCGCCATCGAGCGCGGCACGGATACCCGGCACAAAGACGTAGTCGCCCACCTCAAAGTTGGGCTCCGCCTCCATCTGGAAGGGCACCATGCCCCAGTTCATCACGTTGGAGCGATAGCGCTTGGTGGCGTACTCGTGGACGATGTTGGCCAGGCCGCCAATCACGCGCTGGCAGCTCGCGGCCTGCTCGCGGGCAGAACCGTCACCGGGCTTCTTGGCATAGAGCATAGAGCCGTACTCGGTCGCTTTGGCATCGGCCGTGACACCCGCGCCGGCCAGTGCCTCAAACACGCCGGCAAGCTCGGCATCGAGCGCTGCTAGGTCGCCCGCGGCCTCGCCGGCAACGCGGCGCTTCTCCACGGCGTCGACTTCCTTGGAGCGACCCACGTAGGCAGGGTCGCGACGGCTGAGCGTAAACTCGGCCAGGCCCAGCGGGTTGGAGCGGAAGGAGCTCGTCTCGCCCGAAGGAATGAGCTCGTCGGTCGTGGTGACCGGGTCCATGATCTTGGAGCACACCTTGAGCAGGATATCGTCACCGAGAGGCTCCATCGCGGGCCACGGCTTGATGTTGGGGCCCTCGACCAGCTCGTCGGCCGGCTCGGCCTTGCCAAAGCCCCAGTACACACGCTTTTTGTACGGCGCGTCGTCGAAGGTGTACTCGCAGGCCTCGTCCCAGGTCTCCTCGGGCAGGTCGGTCGCCGGCGTCAGGACGCCGCCGTTGGCAGCCGTTGCCGCAATGGAGCGGGCGTCCATCAGGGCCACGGCGCTCAGCTGACCGTTGCCCGGCTTGGAACCCTCGCGATTGGGGAAGTTGCGCGTGGTGTGGCGGATCGAAAGACCGTTGTTGGCAGGCGTGTCGCCGGCGCCAAAGCACGGGCCGCAGAATGCCGTGCGCACGATCGCGCCGGCCTCCATGAGGTCGTAGATATAGCCGCGGCGTGTAAGCTCGAGCGCCACAGGCTGGCTCGTGGGATAGACCGACAGCGAAAACTCGCCGCAGCCGGTGTTGGCGCCCTTGAGCACACGGGCAGCCTGGACCACGGAGTCGTAGTTGCCGCCCGAGCAGCCGGCGATAACGCCTTGTTGCACGTGCAGCTTGCCGTCGACGATCTTGTCGAGCAGGCTAAAGTGCGTCTTGCCCTCGCCGATCTTGGCAGCCTCGAGCTCCACCTCATGCAGGATGTCCTCGAGGTTCTCGTTGAGCTCGTCGATCTCAAAGCCATTGGAAGGATGGAACGGCAGCGCGATCATGGGCTTGATGCTCGACAGGTCGACCTCGACGCAGCCGTCGTAGTAGGCAACATCGGCGGGCTTGAGCTCGCGGTAGTCGTCGCCACGGCCGTGCATGGCCAGGAATGCGTGCGTGTCCTCGTCGGTAGCCCAGATGCTCGACAGGCAGGTGGTCTCGGTGGTCATGACATCGACGCCGTTGCGGTAGTCGGTCGTCATGCTCGCGATGCCGGGACCCACAAACTCCATAACCTTGTTCTTAACGTAACCCTTGGCAAAGACGGCGCGGATGATGGCGAGCGCCACATCGTGCGGGCCGACGCCGGGGCGCGGGGCGCCCGTGAGGTAGATGGCGACAACGCCGGGATAGGCGACATCGTAGGTGTCGCGCAGCAGTTGCTTTGCCAGCTCGCCGCCGCCCTCGCCCACGGCCATGGTGCCCAAGGCGCCATAGCGGGTGTGCGAGTCGGAGCCCAGGATCATCTTGCCGCAACCGGCAAAATTCTCGCGCATAAAGGAGTGGATGACGGCGATATGCGGCGGGACGAAGATGCCGCCGTACTTCTTGGCCGCGGAAAGGCCAAAGACGTGGTCATCCTCGTTGATAGTGCCGCCCACGGCGCACAGCGAGTTATGGCAGTTGGTGAGCACGTAGGGCAGCGGGAACTGCTCCATGCCCGAGGCGCGCGCCGTCTGGATGATGCCGACAAAGGTGATGTCGTGGCTCGCCATGGCATCGAAACGAATCTTGAGCGCCTCGGGGTCGCCGGACGTGTTGTGTGCCTGAAGGATCGAATACGCGATGGTGCCGCGCTTGGCATCCTCGGGCGTCTGCGTAATACCGCGCTCGGCAGCCTCGGCCGCAGGCACAACCTCGCTGCCACCGCGCAGGTAGATGCCGTCCTCGTACAGCTTAACCATACTGTCTCCCACTCTGCCCGAAAGGCTCGGGCGCATAGCATACATTCGTTCAATATCGTGCCATAGAACGGTTGCGAGTGGGTTACGAATCTGCACGTTCACTTTATCTCGGTAAAGTAAGGTACGAACCCGGCGAGGGCCGGCAGATTTGGTGCAAGAGTGTCCCTTTCGACTAGTCATTTAAGAACGTCCCCAATGACTACCCTACCGTATCCGGAGCAAGGCAACGCCGCAGGCAGAGGACGGACAGCGAGCGGCGTCCAGAGCGAACAAGTTGGCATGGAAAAGGCAAGGCATAGACCTTCTGGTCATGCCTTGCCTTTTGAATGACAAATTGTCGCTCTGGGCGGCGCGCAGCGTCGGCCCGTTACGCGGTTTGGTAAAACCGCGTAACTACAAATCCCCGCCGGCGCCCAGCAGCTTGCGCATGACTTGCTCGGGGTTAACTGAGCCGTCGCGCGGGGCCAGGGCGGTGATCTTCTTTTGCATCTTGTACTCGTGCAGCTCGTCCTCGAGCTGGCGTACGCGGGCGCGGAGCTTCTCGTTCTCGCGTTCGCGCTCCTCGGCACGCTCCTTCATATCGAGGATGCGCACCACGCCGGCAAGGTTGATGCCCTCGTCGGTCAGCTGGTTGATGAGTTCCAGGCGCTCGATATCGGCACGCGAATACAGACGCGTGTTACCGCCCGAGCGCTGGGGGTTCACCAGTCCCTTGGACTCGTAGACGCGCAGAGTCTGCGGATGCATGCCGGTCAGCTCGGCCGCCACGCTGATCATGTACAGCGGTTTGTTCCTATTGTCCTCGGCCATGCTACCTGACCCCTTTCCGTCTCGTTATCGTCCATCATAAGCCCGCGGGCGCGGGCGTGCGCCACGACCGCCCTAGTACGTCGCCTTGTAACGGTTGACCTTCTCGCGATAGTCGCGCGTGTCGGCCTCACGCAACTTGGTCATGGCGTCGCGCTCATCATCGGATAGGTTCGTGGGGACCTGCACCTTGATCTCGACAAGCAGCGCGCCCGTACGGCCACGGTGCTTAACGTCGGGCGCCCCCATCTCCTTAAAGCGGAACTTCTTGCCCGTCTGGGTACCCGCGGGCACCTTCAGACGAACCGTCGCACCGCCGGGCGTGGGCACGTCCACCGTGCAGCCGAGCGCCGCCTCGTAGACCGAGACCGGTACCTCCATAGTCACGTCGGCACCTTTACGCTTAAACAGCGGATGCTCCTCCACGTGCGTGGTCACGACCAGGTCGCCGCGCTCGCCGCCGGCAACGCCGTACTCGCCGCGACGCTTGTAGCGCAGCTTGCCACCGTCGACCGCGCCCGCAGGCACTGAGACCGTAATTGTCTGTTGCTCGCCCGTCGAGGGAATGCGGTAGGTGACCTTGTGCGTCACGCCGCGAAACGCGTCCTCGGCCGAAACATCGACGGTCAACGACAGGTCGCCGCCCTTGCGAGCACGGCTGCGGCCCGCGCCGGCACCGGCAGCGCCCGCAGCCCCGGCAAAGCCCGAGCCCCAATCGCTGCCCCAGGCGCCGTTGCCGCTAAAGATGCTGTCGAAGATATCGCCCCAGCCGCTGGCGCCTGCGCCGGCACCGTAGCCGCCGCCATACGCGCCGCCCGCGCCCGGCATGCCGCCAAACATGAGCATCTGGTCGTACTCTTTGCGCTTCTTCTCGTCCGAAAGCGTCTCGTAGGCCTCGCTAATCTCCTTAAACTTGGCCTCGTCGCCGCCGGCATCGGGGTGATATTTTTGCGCGAGCTTGCGAAACGCGCTCTTGATCTCTTTGTCGGAGGCGCTCTTGGATACGCCCAGGATGTCATAGAAGGTTTTGCCTGCAGCCATCGTAGCTCCTCTCCTGTTACGTCCGCCGCCCATGCAGACGACGGCCCATGCTTTCATATGGCACTAGGCCAGAAAGGGCCCCGGGTGTTGCCCCGGGGCCCTTCTCAATTACTCCTCGGTGCTCTCGGCCGTATCGGCCGCAGCATCCTCGGGCGCCGCTTCGGGCTCCGGTGCGGGGCGCTTCTCGCCACCGTAGGTCACCGTCACCATCGCGGAACGCAGGATGCGATCCGCCATGCGGTAGCCCTTCTGGTACACATCGTTGACGGTCTCGTCGTACTGCGATGCGTCCTCGACGCGACCCACAGCCTGGTGCTCGAGCGGATCGAACGCCTCGCCCTTGGGGTCGATGGGCTCAACGCCCTCGTGCGCAAACACATCAAGCAGCTTGGCATGAACCGCATCGACGCCGTCGACGAACTGCTTAAAGTCGTCGGAAAGCTCTTGGCTGCGGGCATGGTCGATCGCGCGCTCGATATCGTCGATCACCGGCAACAGCGCGGTGACAAGCTTCTCGGGCGCGCGCTCGCGCTCGGCGATACGCTCGTTTGCGGTGCGGCGACGAAAGTTCTCCCAGTCGGCCTGCAGACGGGCGGTGCGCTCGGTGGCGTCCTTTGCCTTGTCCTCGGCGGCCTTCTGAGCCTCTGCCGCAGCATC
>JAXKHW010000224.1:0-2761 GCA_036549635.1 Collinsella sp.
CCCAGCGGCATTGTGGTCACCTGCCAAAACGAGCGCAGCCAGATCCAGAACAAGGCCGCGTGCATGCAGATCCTCAAGGCTCGCCTGTACGAGATTGAGCTCGAGAAGCGCGCCGAGGCCCTGGATGAGATTCGTGGACCCAAGACCACGATCGGCTTTGGCAACCAGATTCGCAGCTACGTGCTCTACCCGTATCAGATGGTTAAGGACCTACGCACGGGCGTGGAGACCAGCAATGTCGAGGCAGTTCTTGACGATGGCGACCTGGACCCGTTTGTTATTGGCTACCATCGCTGGGCGACCGGCAACGCCGATGCAGAAGGCTCGGAGGTCTAAAACATCGGGCGGCTTCAAGCCGATGCCAAGCCTAACGGTTGGACGGGTTTGTATCCAGAACAAACCCTGCGCAGGGGTGGTTTTTGTTCGGCGAATCGGTAGAATCGAATACAGCAAGAAGTTCAAAGCGCATCCGTTTGGGTGCGCTTTTTTGAGGGAGGCAGCATGGCATATCGTCTGGACATCAAGCGCATTCTTTCGATGAAATTCTTTCACGACCTGCCCCAGATCATGTTGGGGTGTGCCTTGGCCGCCATCGCGACCGACTTGTTTTTGATTCCCAACGGTCTTGCCGCCGGTGGCGTTACGGGCCTTGCGACTATTATCCAGGCTGTCGGCGCGGCGCGAGGCGTGTCGCTTCCCGTCGGTATCCAGACCATCGTGATGAACGCCTTGCTGTTGTTGGTCGTTATGCGCGAGGGTGGCATGTTCTACGTGGTGCAGACCGCGACGGGCTTTGTGCTGCTGGGCTTCTTTACCGATCTGTTCGCCCCGTTTGTAGCACCTCTGGCGGATGCGGACCTGATGCTCCCTGCCATGTGGGGCGGCATTATTACGGGCATCGGTTACGGCATGGTGTTGCGCGCCGGCGCCAACACCGGCGGCTCGGACACGATTGGCCAAATCATCTCGCGTAACACCTCGCTGCCGGTGGGCTCGACCGTCATGGCGATCGATGTTGCCGTATGCGCGCTGTCGGCTCCGGTCTTTTCAATCGAAAACGCACTATATGCAGGCCTTTCGATGGTCATTAGCGGCTACGTGATCGATGCCGTGGTCGATGGTGGCAACAAACGCCGTATGGTACTCATCATCTCGGACAAGTTCCCTGATATCGCTGCCGATATCATGTATGGCCTGGGTCGTGGTTGTACCAAGTTCAAGGCGACTGGCATGTATTCGGGTGCCGAGAAGCCGGTGATTATGGTCATCGTGAGCCGCCGAGAGCTCAATACCCTCAAGACGATCGTGCGCGAGCGCGATCCTCACGCCATTGTGACGGTCGCTGACGTTACGGAAGCCTTCGGCGAGGGATTCAAGGACATTAGCGCGTAGGGTCGACTGCGTTCCATCCAAAAGACGTTCACATTGATAAACCGTTTCATCAGCGGTTCTGCCTGCTCAATTGTTCAAATAATGATAAATACTCTGGTAAAGCTTCCAGTTTCCAGCATAATGAATGACGTACGTGCATTGCGGCTGTGTTGGGATTACCTTCGGTGCCGTGCGCATCTTGTCTTAAGAGGATGAAAGGAAGGCACAATGAGCGACGAAGAGCTCAAAAAGGTTGCCAACGAGGTAAGGAAGGGCATCGTCACCGGCGTGCACGCTGCCAAGTCCGGCCATCCGGGCGGTTCGCTCGGCGCCGCCGACATCATGACCTATCTGTACTTTGAGGAAATGAACGTCGACCCAGCTAATCCCCGCAAGGCCGATCGCGACCGCTTTGTGCTCTCCAAGGGCCATTGCGCTCCGGGCCTGTACGCCGTGCTCGCCGAGCGTGGGTTCTTCCCCAAGGAGGACCTCGAGACGCTGCGCCATATCGGCAGCCACCTGCAGGGTCACCCCAACATGAACGACACCCCGGGCGTCGACATGTCCACCGGCTCGCTCGGCCAGGGCATCTCCACCGCTGTGGGCATGGCCGTTGCCGCCAAGCACTGGGGCGATACTTACCGCACGTACGCCCTGCTGGGCGATGGCGAGAGCGAGGAGGGCCAGGTCTGGGAGGCCGCCATGTTTGCCGGCAACCAGCAGCTCGACAACCTCTGCGTGATCGTCGACCACAACGGCCTGCAGATCGACGGCCCCGTCGAGGAGGTCAACGACCCCATGCCGCTGGCAGACAAGTTCCGCGCCTTCAAGTTCCATGTGGTGGAGCTCGCCGACGGCAACGACTTTGACCAGATCCGCGCCGCCTTTGCCGAGGCCCGCGCCACCAAGGGTCAGCCTACCGCCATTATCGCCGAGACCACAAAGGGCAAGGGCGTCTCCTTTATGGAGAACCAGGTGGGTTGGCACGGTAAGGCCCCCAACGATGAACAGTTTGAGCAGGCCATGGCAGAGCTCACGGCCGCCGGAGAGGAGCTCTAGGATGGCAGATGTCAAGAAAATCGCCACGCGCGTAAGCTACGGCGAGGCCCTCGTCGAGCTCGCCAACGAGCACGATGACTTTGTGGTCCTCGACGCCGACCTGGCCGCCGCCACGCAGACCGGCAAGTTTAAGGCCGCCTGCCCCGACCGCTTCTTCGATGTGGGCATCGCCGAGAGCAACCTGATGGGTGTTGCCGCCGGTATCGCGACCACCGGCCGCGTTGCCTTTGCGAGCACCTTTGCCATGTTCGCCGCTGGCCGCGCCTTTGAGCAGGTCCGCAACTCCATCGGCTATCCGCATCTCAACGTTAAGATCGGTGCCACGCACGCC
>JAXKHW010000225.1:0-2591 GCA_036549635.1 Collinsella sp.
ACGGCAGTCGGCCGGGACGGAGTCGCCCGCCTCGAGCATGATCACATCGCCGGGCACGAGCTCGGCGCTCGGCAGGTGCACGAGCTTGCCGTCGCGCAGCACCTTGGACTGCGCCGCGCTCATCTCCTGCAGGGCCTCGAGGGCCTCTTCGCTCTTGGCTTCCTGGACCACGCCCAGCACCGAGTTGACGATAACGACGAACATGATGATGGCGACATCGGCAAAGTCCGCCTCGCCCTTGACCATGCCCGTGAGCGCGCTGATGACGGCGGCAACGATCAGCATGATGACCATGGGGTCGGCCATCTGCTCAAAGAAGCGCTTCCACAACGGGGTCTTCTCGGCTTCCTCGAGCTTGTTAGGGCCTGTCTTGGCGAGGCGCGACGACGCCTCGTCGTTGCTCAGGCCGAGGTTCTCATCGACGCCCTGGTCGCTGAGCACCTCCGCCGCGGCGGACAGGTATTCCTTTTGCATATAGAGTCCCCTCCTGGGATTCGGGCCACTCAGCAGATTGATGCCCGATCATAATTCCCAGGAGAAGGGCAAGGGCTCATCAAGGCTGCCGTGCTGAGCGGCAGTTGATAGTGGAGCTATGGTACCCCAAAGCAGCGCGTCTAGCCAAAACAATCCATTTGGAAATAGGGTCCATTCGCAACGATGCAGACCGTATGATGTTCAACATTGATAAAACGTTTTTTCTTCGGTGCATCATCAAACTGAAATATCGCCCAGATAGCAGCGGTTAGAACGGTTGGTAAAGTTTTTGCATATACCGTTTTTCCGCAAAAAATGAACTTCTAATTCGGCATACGGTCGATTTTTTGGGGTATTCGGACGCCATTTCGTTATAATCAACTCGGTTTTATTTCTTATGGTTTATCTATCAGCGCAAGACGATGTCAGATGGAGGTCTGAATGTACAAGCGCACTAAGATTGTATGCACCATGGGTCCCGCCTGCGATAGCGACGAGACCATCCGCGAGATGATCAAGGCGGGCATGAACGTCGCCCGTTTTAACTTCTCGCACGGCTCCTACGACGAGCACCACGGTCGCATCGAGCGCGTCCGTCGTATTTCCAAGGAGCTCGGTATGCCCGTCGGCATCCTGCTCGACACCAAGGGCCCCGAGGTCCGCACCGGCCTTCTGGTCGATGGCAAGAAGGTTGCCGTCAAGACCGGCGACAAGATTGTCGTCACCGCTCAGCCCACGTCCGAGGATTTCCATGGCACCGCTGAGCACATCTCCCTCGACTACCTGGCTCTGCCCTCCGAGGTCGAGAAGGGCTCCCTCATCCTGATCGATGACGGCCTGGTTGCCCTCGAGGTCGAGTCCGTCGACGGCCAGGACATGACCTGCGTCGTTAAGAACGACGGCCTGATCGGCGAGCGCAAGGGCGTCAACATGCCCAACGTCAACATCTCGCTGCCCGCTATCACCGAGCGCGATCGTCAGGACATCCTCTTTGGCCTGACCGAGAACATCGACTACATCGCCGCTTCCTTCATCCGTGACGGCGAGTCCGTCCGCGGCATCCGCAAGCTTTGCCGCGAGAACGGTGGCGAGCACGTGACGATCTTCCCGAAGATCGAGTGCGCCCTGGGCGTCGAGAACTTCGACGAGATCCTCGAGGCTTCCGATGGCATCATGGTCGCCCGTGGCGACCTGGGCATCGAGATCAAGCCCGAGCTCGTTCCGCACATCCAGAAGGAGATCATCGCCAAGTGCAACGCGGCCTACAAGCCCGTTATCACCGCTACGCAGATGCTCGACTCCATGCAGCAGAATCCGCGCCCGACGCGCGCCGAGGTTGCCGACGTTGCTAACGCCATCTACGACGGCACCGACGCCGTTATGCTCTCTGGCGAGTCCGCTGCCGGTAAGTACCCGGTCGAGGCCGTCAAGATGCAGGCCAGCATTGCTCTCGAGACCGAGAAGTACCTCCCGGCTCACGCTCCGCTCGAGGTTCCGGCTGACGCTCACGGCACCCGCGTCGTCAACAACGTTGTGGGTATGTCCGCTGTGAACATGGCCACCACCGTTGGCGCCAAGTGCATCACCGTACCCACGACCACCGGCCGCACCGCCCGCCTGATCTCGCACTTCCGTCCCAACATGCCGATCTGCGCGTTCTCCCGCCACGAGTGGGCCGTCCAGCAGATGATCATGTACTGGGGCGTTATCCCGCACCAGGCCGAGATTACCCAGGGCACCGTCAACGGCACGATCGTCAAGGCGATTGAGACCGCTAAGGAGCTCGGCTACGTCGAGGCCGGCGATTTGACCGTCGCTACCGCCGGCGATCCCCGCATGAGCGTCCAGCTCGAGGACAAGGTCTCCTCGACCAACGTCGCTTACGTCGCTCAGGTGCGCTAAGTCGTACTTGCAAGCAGATTTGCATTGCAAAGGGTCCGGAAGGCTTCGCCTTCCGGACCCTTTTTTAAGACCTTCTTCATATGCCGCTTCAGGCTTATAGGACAAAATGTGTGTCCCGATAGAACATCCGTTTCCATCCATTAATCCAGCCAGAACGGGTACGGGTCCCTGTGGTGGAGGTCCTCCCACACGGCCCGGTCGCCCCACTCCGGCCC
>JAXKHW010000226.1:0-1679 GCA_036549635.1 Collinsella sp.
ACGGCGCACCGTCGCCCGGGTGTCACGGGGTTTCTCGTCCTCGTCCTCGTCGTCCACATCGCGCATGCGTTCTGCCTCAGCGCGGGCGCGTTCGTCCTCGGCGCGTTCGTTTTCCTCGTAGAGCGCTTGGCGGCGCGCCTCGCGCCCGGCTGCAGCCTTGGCGGCATCGTCCAGACTGGGCACGACCGCCGTCTCCTCAGCCGTCCCTACTGCCACGGCGTCATCAACGACGCCCTGCTTCTTGAGCTCCTCGGTCATGCTACTCACCTCCCTTCATCTGCGATTCCGCGATGGCGCGGTACACATCGCAGGTCTCCATCAGCTCGTCGTGCGTGCCTAGGCCTACGACCTCGCCGTCTTTGAGTACCACGATCTGGTCGGCATGCAGAATCGTCGAGATACGCTGCGCGATGATGAGCACCGCGGCATCGCGCGTCTCGTCCTGCAGCGCATGGCGCAGGGCCGCGTCGGTCTTAAAGTCCAGGGCCGAAAAGCTATCGTCGAAGATATACAGATCAGCGTGCTTCATGAGCGCACGGGCGATGGCCAGACGCTGACGCTGACCGCCCGAGAAGTTCGTACCGCCCTGGGATACCGGCGTATCGAGTCCCTGCGGCTGGTCGAGCACAAAGGTGCTCTGGGCAACCTGCAGCGCGTGAAGCATGTCGGCCTCAGTCGCACCCTCGTTGCCATAACGCAGGTTGCTCGCCACCGTGCCCGAGAACAGCCACGCCTTCTGCGGCACGTAAGCGATATGCCCGCGAATCTCGTCTTGCGAAAGGTCGCGCAGGTCAACGCCATCCAGGCGAATGGCGCCTTTCGAGGCATCGTGGAAGCGCAGCAGGAGCTTGGCCACCGTCGACTTGCCCGATCCCGTCGAGCCCACAATCGCGGTCGTCTGGCCACGGCGACAGGCAAAGCTCAGGTCGCACAGGGTGTCCTCGTCGGCATCGTCAAAACGGAACGACATATGGTCGAACACGGCGACCGCGTCTGCTCCGTCCTTTGAGTCGGACGCGCACGTGTCCAGCGTTCGCTCGCCATCGACGATGCTCGGCTCAATCTGAAGCACCTGTTGTGCACGGTTGAGGCACGCCGCGGCGCGCGGCAACGTCAGGATCACCATCTGCGCCATCATCACAAAGAACAGGATCAGCAGCGCGTATTCCAACACAGCCGAGATGCTGCCGATTTGCATGGCGTGGACGCCTACGCGATTGCCTCCCACCCACAGCACCGCCACCTCGGCGATATTCATCAGAAAGAAGCTGGAACTATCGAGACCCACAAACAGGTGGTTGACCTTGATGGCGTTGGCCGCGTAATCGCTAAACACCTCGTCTAGGCGCTGCTCCTCATGGCGCTCCTTGTTAAACGCGCGGATGACGCGCACGCCCACGATGTTCTCGCGCAGCACCACGTTCATACGGTCGATAAAACTCTGCAGGCGCATAAAAATCGGCGCTGCATTGGCGACCGTAAAGACCGCCGCCACCAGCACAATCGCCACGACTGCGCCCAGCAGCGTACCCATGGCAGGATCGATATGCCAAGCGAAGATGATACCCGCCACGGCCAAAAACGGCACCGGCAGCACCAGCTGAATCGTCTGCAGAATCGCCTGCTGAATCACGTTGATGTCGTTGAGCGAGCGTGTGATCATCGAGCCGGTGCCAAAG
>JAXKHW010000227.1:0-3539 GCA_036549635.1 Collinsella sp.
GGAATACCGCGTACGTATTCGGTGCCGGTCTTGTTCATTTTGACCAGTGCTTCCATGTAGGCCTTCATGAACTCGGCGCCTTTGCCGCTCATCATGGTGGCCATGGCGCCAAACGAAATGGCCACCATGATGAGGCATGCCGCGCCCAAGCGCCAATCGAGGGCGAAAAGCAGCACGAGCAAGCCCACAACCATGGCGGCGGCGCCTGCGATATCGGGCAGCATGTGTGCGAGCAAAGTCTCGGTGGAGGCGGCGCATCCGTCTACAATACGGCGCAGCTCACCGGTGGCGTGCGTGTCAAAGTAGCCAAGCGGCAGCTTAAGCAGGTGCTCGCTCGTAGTCTTGCGGATATTGGACGCGCAGCGAAACGCAGACAGGTGCGTACACATGAGCCCCATGAAATAAGCTACGATGCTTGCCAGGGCAAAACCCACGGCCCACCAGCCATACATCGCGATATCGGTGGCTTCACTCCAGTTAGGCGCCACAGCGATAAGCTCTCGCGCGACAAACCAGATGCACACGTACGGTCCAAAGCTCAGCAGCTGCGAGAGCGCCGAGAGGGCCATGCCCAAATACGTTAGGAATTTGCGGTCGCCGGCATATGCACGCAGCTCGCCGATACCGCCGCCTTCACTTTTTGATCCCTTTGCCATGAGATTCCTTTCTAACGGCTTGAGAGTTAACCGTAATCAACTTATCATTGATATGTTAGCCATGGCTCACAATCGAGCCAGGCGTGGACGTTTCTGCAAAGGAAGGGGACGCTTTTGAAAATGCATCGGGCCGCGACCGACATAACTGAGCTCTACGCACCACAGTTTGAGCAGTTTGGCCTGGAGCTTTCCGGCAAGGGCGCCGTCTTTACCGGCGAGGTGGCAAACGATCGGGCGCACGGCCGCGCATGGATCATGCCTCTCTCCCCTGCCTGCATCGTCATGGAGCATTTCATCACCCCGACGCACGATATGTACCTGGCCGAATACACACCCGAGCCATACGCCTGCGTGAGCCAAATCAGCAGCGCCACGCTCACCTGCATGCCCGAGATAGGCATAACACCCGCAAACCTCAAGCCGTTGCGCGGGTCGTGGCCGAGCAATGCAATTTGTAGTTTTATCCAGGATACCTGCGGAAACGAGCTCAGCCCGTTATACGCCGGACAGCTCTATCACTCGCGCTCGGTGTTATTCCTACCGAGATACTTCGACGATTTCGAACGCCGCTACCCCGGCGAATTCGCTGGGCTTTTTGACGCCTTTGCCGAGTCGTGGGGCGAAGAAGCGCTATCGGCGATCGATCGGACACTCTGCCGCCTCGATGAGACGCGCGCTCGTGTCACGGGCGGGCATCTTTACATGAAGGGTACCGTAGAGACCATGGTTGCCGAGCTGGCGTACGCGCGAACAGCCCACAAGCAGGCACGTCAGGCCGAAGGGACACAGGCCGCTCTGGACATTGTCGAAGAAGCAATCCTGGCTGTCGAGCGCGCCCTTGACGAGGGGCGTCGCATCGGCGTGGACGAGGTCGCCGAGCGGCTCTACACAAGCCGCTCCAAACTCTGCGCCACCTTTAAAGTCCAGACGGGCGAATCACTGGGCTCCTATATGCGGAGGCATCGTATGGAACGCGCGCAGGACCTTTTGGCCGACAGCCCCCTTTCGATAGCCCAAGTAGCCGAGCGACTCGGCTATCCCCAACAGGCGGCCTTCGCCCAAGCGTTCAAACAATACACCGGCATGACACCCACGGCTTGGCGAAGCAAGCACCGCTAAGGTCCAAGCTCCTTGGCCGTTACGGAGCGATTTAATTAGCCGCCGCCCATCAGCTCGCCCAGGATCTAAACGTCAAGATGCGCACAATCAAGCGCCTTTTTGATAAGAGGGACAGATCGATCAGCCAAATACAACGGAATGTTGAGCACCCCGTCGTCGAGCTTTAGGTTCTTAAGTGAGTAGCGGACCCTCAGTGGAGTCGTCTCCGCATGCTTGTCGGCATAGTACTTAAGGCTCTTGGAATGAACGACCTCTCCCGATTTGACCTCGACGGGAACGATTTCGTTTCCGACTTGAATCAAAAAATCGACTTCGTGTTTCGGTTTCTCGTTTGTCCAATAGCGCGGAGCGACATCCAGCTGCAGAAGCAATGCCTGAAGCACATAGTTCTCGGCAAACGAACCTTTGAACTCGGAAAATAGCGCATCCGAGATGGCAAAAGCGGACGCATCCAGCCTTGCCATGCGGCGTAGCAAACCGACATCAAGACAGTAGACTTTAAATGCCTTGAGGTCATCGTATGCAGAGAGCGGCACGCCACCGGCAGCATTAAGGCGAACCGCCATGATGAGCCCAGCATCGGCAAGCCATTCCAGAGCATCCTCGTATTCTCGAGCACGAGCCCCCTCGCGCACCGCACCCCAAACGAACTTTTTATTCTCGCGCGCCAACTGAGTTGGAATCGAGTTCCATATTTGCGAAAGCTTGGCGAACTGCGCATGGCCACCATGCTTGGCAAAATCGCGCTCGTAGGAATCCAAGAGATCGGACAACACCTTATCGACCTGAACGATATCGCCCGTCTCCACCCACCGACCAAGAGCCTCTGGCATGCCGCCACATGCAAAATAACGACGAAGATGCTCGACGAGACGGATATGGAAGAAATCGGGCACTGTCTCGATCTGATCCAGGCCGCCAAGGTATTCGTCGTAGTTTGCAGCGCCCTCGGCTTTCAGAAACTCGGAAAAGCTCATAGGGCGCATCTCCATGAACTCGACCTTTCCCACCGGAAAAGCGCTGGTCTCACGGGACAAGCGAACGCCCAACAAAGACCCTGCGCATGCGACGTGATACTCGGGGGCCTCGTCACAGAAGTATTTAAGGGCGCCGACTGCAGAAGGGCAATCCTGGATCTCATCAATAATAAGCAGCGTCTCGCCGGGATCGATAGGCTGTCCAAGTGCCAGGGAAAGGTTTGAGATGATCCGCCGAGGATCGCGCGTACCTTCGAAAAACTGAGCGTACTCGCTCTGTACCCCAGGTGACGGTTCCTCGAGCGTCAGATACACAAAATTGCGGTACGAGGTTCGACCGAACTCCTTAAGCGCCCACGTCTTTCCAACCTGGCGCGCCCCCTTAAGGATAAGCGGCTTACGATATTCCGACGCTTTCCAAGCGTTAAGCTTGGCAATGATATCTCGCTGCATGACCGAACCTCCCGCAAAGAAACTTCCGAAAACGTGATATTTGCCACATTTTACCCCATGGAAAACGTGATGTTTATCACATTTACGGAAGTTTTAAGCTCGTTTCGCCACACTTTCATCACATTCATTGCAATGTGACAAAGGGGCAGTCCCTTTGTCACCCGCACAAAAATGGACGCGCCAACGGCGCGCCCATTCACTCTATTTATATCAGCCCGCCTGACCCGAACGGCCGAGTCGTCACGGAACCGAGGGGCCGGGCGCAGGGCCTTGCCTCTCAATGAGTTCCGCACGAACAGGAGGCGCCAGTGGCGCCTCCGTCGTGAGTCAGGAC
>JAXKHW010000228.1:0-6515 GCA_036549635.1 Collinsella sp.
ACTGTTGGCTTAAGCTGGAATTGATGTCCGGGTACCTGCTTTTCTAGAATGTTTTCAACAAGATGAAAGGCGGTTCCAACCAATGATTATCGATGCAAATTCCTACTGGTTCGACGAGCGCATCTTTCATGACGAGACGCTCTGCGAACAGTTTTTGGCCGAGGTACCCCGCGCCTATGACACCGAAGGCTATCTGACCATGAATTCCGCCGGCAAACGACAGATCGTGATCGAGATGCCCGCCGGTTCTCCGGGTCTTAACTACATTGAGGGCGACTACACCCTCGAGAAGCGCTTGGCCGATATGGATGAGGCGGGGGTCGACAAGGCGATCCTCAAGCTCCCCGGCTGTCACGAGTGGATGTCGCTCGAGATGTGCCGGCGTTTCAACGACGGTATGGCTGCTGACGCGAAGGCGTCAAGTGGCCGTCTGATTCCGCTTGTCGCCGTGCCGCCCTTTGGCACCAAAGCGAATTTGGAGGAGCTCGACCGCAGGCTCGATGATGGTTTTGCGGGTGTGCAGCTCTGTGCTCACTACGGCAAGCGCTATCTCGACGACCAGGTCTTCTCGAGCTTTTTCGAGCACCTGAACGAACGCCATGTCACCGTTTACGTGCACCATGTTCCCGTGCCGGTCGAGAACGAATCGCTTCTCGCGTACGACAACCTTCGCCGCTCTTATGGCCGCTGCGTCGACCAAACTACGGCGATCGGCCGAGAGATCTTTGGCGATTTCTTTGAGCGCTACCCCAATATCAAGATGGTCCACTCCATGCTCGGCGGCGCTTATTTTGCGTTTAAGGAGATGCTGCTGCCGCACGGTCCCAAGCGCCCAGATGCTTCGGGTCGCTTCCAGGCCGATATCGAGACGGTCTCCAAGCGTCTTGAGAACAACGTCTATTTCGACATGTCCCATGCTCAGCCCTGGGGCGAAACGCTTCTTGCCTGTGCGGTTGAAGTCCTTGGTGCAGACCATATTGTCTTTGGTACGAGTTATCCCGTTAAACGCGAGTGGCTAACAGAGGGTGTCGCCTGCGTCCGCGCTACAGATTTAAGTGATACGGACAAGGACCTTATGCTTGGCGGCACGGCACAGCGCTTGTACGGCATCGAGTGAGCGACAGATAAAGGAGGGCGTTCGCCATGGATAAGGGAGAGATGAAGGCCGGAGCCGCCCGGGTGGCCATTAACTTAGAGGACGTATTGCCGTTCGACGGTTTCGACGCACTCCGTCATGAAATCTTTGCCCGTGCCTTCGTGGTCGAAGGGATGGGGCGGCGCGCTTGCATCCTTTCACTTGAGGTTACCTCGATCGCTCCGGCCCTACTCGTCGATCTGCGTGAGGTTGTCAAGGATGTCTCCAATTGCGACGGCGCCTTTTCTTGGGTGGTCCCGACCCACACGTTTTCTGCGCCTCACGTGCGCACCCCTGGGCATCTGGCCGACACCGATGCCCGCGATCGAAATGAGCGCTATCGTGCCGCGCTCATCGCCGCGACACGCGCGGCCGTTGAGCAGGCGGTTGCGGGCATTCGCTCTGTCACGCTCGCCTCGGCGGAGGGCTACTGTCCTGTGAACGTTAACCGCGACATTGAGACACCGGCCGGCTGGTGGCTGGGAGTAGACCCCAAGGGGTTTGCCGACCACGCGATGCCCGTACTTGTCGCGAGGGATGCCGAGGGCGGGCTCGTTGCCATGCTTGCGACGGCTGATGTCCAGTCTTCCGTGCTCGACGGATCGCACGATTCTCAGGGGAAGCGCTTGGTGAGCGGGGACCTCTTTGGCTTTGCCGCCATGGCTCTCGAGCGCGAATTGGGCGGAGTCGTGTTGCTGCTACCCGGTGCCGCGGGGGATCAGAGTCCGGCGGAGCGCGCCGTGACCGTTGCGTTCGATTCGACCGGGGCGAAGCAAACGTTAGATGCTCACGAGAGTGAATATCGCATGCTGCATCGACAGGGTCGCGCTATGAGCGATGCGTTGATTGAGGCCGTCCGTGCGGCGCGTGAGGACGATGCCATCGGCGTCGATGCTCGCACGGTCGACGTCCTTTTGCCCGCCCAGACGCGCGCCGACTTCTGCTCATTGGCCCCGCATCGAACTTATGAGTTTCATGCGGCAGGCGAACAGCGTACGAGGGTCTATTTACTTCGGCTGGGAAATGCCGAGTTCGTTGGTATCCAGCCCGAGGTTTCGAGCTCGTTTGGCGCCGCCGTGCGCGCCGCCCGATTCTGCCCCGTGCTCTTTGCCACGCTTGTCAACGGAGGGCAGAAGTATCTGCCAGCCCCCGATGCGTACGAGAAAATCACCTATGAGGCCATGAACTCCGGTTTTGCCGCCGGCTCCCATGAGCGCCTCCTCCAAACCATCCTTGCCGCTTTGAACGCGGCGCGACAAAAAGGAGAACTTGCATGAATATCGGACATGCACGCCGCAAGATCACCCCGCAAGGCGACATCTATCTAATCGGATACCGTAACCTCCCCAACCGTCTGGAGCCTGCGACAGGCGTCCATGACGACGTCTTCGCCAACGCGATTCTTTTCCAACAGGACGACCGCGAAGTTTTTCTCTTCAACGCCGATGTTCTCGAGTTTGAGGAAAGCATGGCCGAGGAGGTTAAGACGATGCTCGCCGAGCGCTACGGAATCGACCGTGATTGCGTTCTGCTCTCCGCGACGCACGACCACACTTCGATCGTCGCCTACCATCGCAGCTGGTGGACGGGAAAATTCAACGAGGACTACTATCGCTGGTTCCTCGATACCATCTGTCAATGCTTCGAAGAGTGCCGCGCCAACGCGCGACCTGCGACCTGCCGCATGGGCAAAAAAGTCATCACCGGTTTCTACGACAACCGCATCATCCCAGGTGAACTCGCCGACAATGAGGTCATTGTCGTATCGTTCTTCGATACCGAAGGCAAGCCATTTGCGGGCTTTGTGAACTGGGCGGTGCATTCTGCCTGTGTCGGACCCGACTGCACGGAGCTCACGAGCGAACTCGCCGGTCTTACCGGCAAAAAGCTCGCTCAGAGTCTTGGTTACTATCCGGCCATGCTCGTCGGTGCTGCTGGCGACTGTAGCGACCGCAATTTTCGCCAGGGACGCGGCATTCCCGAGGTCGAGCGCGTTTCGACCGGTCTTGCCGAGGCGATTTCCCAGATCAAGCTCGATCGCGAGGTCGTTCTTGACCGCATCGAGCCTCAGACGTTCTATCACACCGTTGCCCATGACGACTTTTCGCTCACGCTTAAGTGTGCCGTCATCAGTCTGGGCGGCCTGCATCTCTTTGTGTTCCCGAGTGAGCTCGGCAGCGACTTGGGTATTCGCATGAAGCGCGAATGCCCGGTCGAGGGAATAGTCTGCGGTTACACCAACGGCTATTTCGAGTATTTCCTTCCGGCGCGCGAGTACGGCCTCTCCTTTGAGACCGAGCGTACTCAGATTCCCCAGGGTGAACCGGAACGTCTGTGTGACAAGTTCTGCCAGACGACGAGACTTCTCGGCGCAGCAGCTTCGCGTCTGTAGACCTGATTGCGTGGCATGGGCCAATGAGGCTCATTGCCATGTGATCGGTATCTTCCATCTTCTCTGCCGTTTCCCATCCCGGGCGTACGTGCGTCCGCGGATTTCAAAGGGGGAAGCGGGTTCCTTGCCCTCCCACGTCGACTACGGAGGCCTGAAATCTACGCTATACCCCGCTCAGAAAAAGGAGAATTCCATGAAATACCAGAAGCTTTGCGATGAAATCATCACAAAGGTCGGTGGTCGAGACAATGTGTTAGACGTGAGCCACTGCATTACGCGTCTCCGCTTCCACCTCAAGGATGAATCGCTCGCCCAGACTAATGAGCTTAAGGCGACGAAGGGCGTCGTTGACGTCATCCAGGCCGGCGGACAGTATCAGGTCGTGATTGGTGCCACTGTCGAGGCCGTCTACAACGACCTTGTTCAGATTGGCGGGTTCGACTCCAAACCCGCACTCGATATCGATGAAGGCGACGACGTCAAAAAGGGCGATCCATTCTCGCGTCTGCTTGCCATCATCTCCGAGATTCTGCAACCGGTTCTTGGCGTGCTTATGGCCGGTGGCTTTATCAAGTCGATGCTCGCGCTCTGCACGGTTGCCGGTTGGCTTGCCAAGGACAGCAATACGTATGTGACGCTCTCGGCAATCGGAGATTCGGTCTTCTATTTCTTTCCGCTAATCATTGGCTGGACGTCGGCCAAGAAGTTCGGACTTAAGCCCGTTATGGGAATGGCGCTCGGCGGTATCCTCGTCTACCCGACGCTCGTTGCCCTTATGGGCGGAGATCCGCTCTACACGCTCGGCGCCGGTACGGTCTTCGAGTCCAATGTCTACGGTGATATTTTTGGCATCCCGCTGATCATGCAGAATTACTCATCGACGATTCTGCCTGCGATCTTTATCGTCTGGATTGCCTCCAAGGTGCACAAGGCCCTTTCTAACGCGCTGCCCGCGCTTGTGAGCTCGTTCTTCTCCAACATCCTGACGCTCCTCATTTGCGGCATCCTTGGCCTGCTTGTGGTCGGTCCGGTCATGACGGTCCTCTCCAACATCGTTGCCCAGATCATTCTGATGCTCATCAACTTCCAGCCCGCCATCGCCGGCTTCGTCATCGGCACGTTCTGGAGCCTGCTCGTCATGTTCGGCCTGCACTGGGGTATCATCCCGCTGTGGTTTCTCGATGTCGCAACCTACGGCTATGACCTCATTAACCCGCTCGTGTATGCAGGCGGTTGTGCCATCGCCGGTGCTGTGCTTGGCATGGTCATCCGAACCAAGGATTCCGAGGAAAATGCTGCCGTCAACATTCCCGCCCTTGTCTCTTCGATTTTCGGTGTCAACGAGCCTGCGCTTTACGCCATCTTGCTGCCGCGTAAGCGCCTTATGTGGGCAACCTTTATTTCCGCTGGTGTAGGCGGCGCCATCGCCGGCCTCATGGGTGCCAAACTCTATGCCTTCGGTGCCTCCGGCCCGCTCGGTTTCCCGAGCTTTATTAACCCTGCCGGCATCGACACGGGCTTTATCGGCCTTGTCATCTCCGGTGTGGTCGCTTTCGTTCTGGCTCTTGTCTTCGCTATGGTGATCGGTACCAGGAAGGACAAGGGCGGTAAGGCACTCAATATCTCGGTGGACTAGTCTTTTTGCGCACTTTGATTAAATATGCCTCGGACGGCGACGTGCCGCCCGAGGCATATTTGTGTTTCGTGCCGTTGCCAGCGTGTTTGCGGACACAAGTCTGCCGTTGTGGGGCAGCGGGGATTATGACGGTCGTGCCGCGGTGGAAGACGCACGGTCGCCCTGCAGGAGCTGACGGTAGGGGAGGAAGCCGATGAACGAGACGACCGCCTGCGAGTGCGCGGCGTTCCGCTTGAGGTAGAGCCTGACCTCGGAGGTCGTCGCGGGCTCAAGCGGCACCAGGGCTACCTTTCCGCTGGCAAGCGATTCCGCCGGCTTGCGCATGAGGAATGAGACACCGGCGCCGCGTGCGACAAGAGAGATGATGTTCTCGGCTCGTTTGCCGGTGAACGTAACACGTGGGCCAAATCCAGCTTCGCGACAAAGGGAAAGGACGAGCTCGCTTACGAACGAGCCTTGGGGAAGCATGAGGAAATTCTCGTCGATAAGGTCGTCTATCTCGATGGTGTCACGTTCGCCGAGTGGATGGTCGAGCGAAAGGACGGCCACGAGCCGGTCGGTCGTAAAGGGAATCTTTTTGAACTCCGGCTCGATGGCGCCGCTGTCACGGATGAAGGCCAGGTCAATGTCCTCGTGCAGGAGCATGCGCTTGAGTGTGTCGCCCTCGCCTTCGATGAGCTCGACAGAATATGAGGGGTTCGCCTGCTGAAAATCGATGACGGCGTCTGTGATCCCATAAGGGGCCATAATGGGGATAGAGCCTACGGTGAGGTGCTCGAGCGGCTCACCTGCGCCTATTTGAATGGCGGCAAGATAGCGGTGCTGAAGCGTCGCAATTTTTTGCGCATAGGGGAGGAGCGCTTCACCTTGCGCGGTGAGTGTTACATGGCGCTGGCTTCGATCGATGAGCTTGCAGCCGAGTTCGTGCTCCATTGCCATGATGTGCTTGGAGAGGGTTGATTGCGACATGAAAAGCAGTTCCGCCGCATCAAGAAACGTGCGTGACTGCGCTAAGATGGCGAATTCGCCAAAGCGGCTGATATCCATAGGGAGACCTCCGGTACCCTCATTTTGGCAGGTGGCCTAAACCACGACGCCGTTGCAGTGGTCGATTTCGTGCTGGATGATCTCGGCGGTGTAGCCCGAGAAGTTTTTGATGCGGTGGACGAAGTTCTCGTCCAAATACTCCACCTTAATGCGGCGATAGCGGGTACAGGGACGCTCGCCGATCAGCGAGAGACATCCTTCGCTCGTCTGATAGGCATTGGCCTGCTCAAGAATTTGAGGGTTGTACATCAGGAGCGCCCTGTTGCCGTCCTTTACGCAGATGATGCGTTTGCGCACACCGATCA
>JAXKHW010000229.1:0-11400 GCA_036549635.1 Collinsella sp.
AAGCTCTTGTGCTCCACACCTTCAAGAATCTGCTCGTCGGTCATGGTCTCGTCGGCCATGGAATACCTCTTTCTAGACAGCCCGAGCTAGCGCAGCTGGGCGTAATGGTTGTAAATCGTAATAGCCGTGGGATAAAGATAACGCCCGGTCTGGATCACATAGACCAGACCCTGCGCAAAACAGGAGAAGAACAACTCGTCGAGCGAGGACTTCCCCACCATCTTGCGCAGCGCATGGGCATAATCGCCGTGGCGGTTGGGTTCGATGGCATCGGCCACAAAGACCACCATATCGAGCGGCGTCATGTCGCAAGCGCCCACGGTGTGACGGTCGACAGCCTGAAAGACCGCCGGCGACAGCTCGGGAAAAAGCTGCGGAAGCTCATAGGCGGCAACCGGGCCATGCAAAAGCGGCGTCGCGGCAGACGGAGAGCCGGCAATCTTAATGCCGTAATGCAGAGCGCGCGTGACCAGCTCGTCGTCGGAGAGCACTTTATCCCAGTCATGGATCAGGCCAGCGGCAGCGGCATCAAAGCGGTTGACACCGTACACCTCGGCTAGGTGCAACGCAGTCTCGGCAACCCCGAGCGAATGCACGTAGCGCTTACGCTTATCCTTCATGCGCACATCGAGCAACTCGTGGATGCGCGTCAAGAGCGCGCGCTCGTCGCCCTCAAACTGATCTTCTACCGACAACGTTCTCCCCCATCAATCAAAATCGTCTTGCCCAAGATCGGCATACAGGCCGCGTTTACGGATATAGCCGAGCACGGACTCGCTCGTAAGATAGCGCACGCTCATGCCGCGAGCAACCCGCTTGCGAATGTTGGTCGAGCTAATCGCCAGCGCCGGAATCTGGATATACCGCACGTCAAACGGCAGGCCCGATTCCTTAATCCGCGCCCGGGCCGTATCGATGTCAAAGCCGGGACGCGTCGCAGCAATAAAGGTTGCCAGTTCGGCAATCTCATCAGCATTGTGCCAGGTCACAATATCGATAATCGCATCGGCACCCGTAATAAAGTAAAGCTTCACCTGTGTCGGGTAAAACTCGCGAAGGGCACGCAGCGTATCGGCTGTGTAGGTGACACCGGCACGATCGATCTCGAAGCGGCTTGCCAAAAAGGCCGGGTTCGCGGCGGTCGCGAGGACCGTCATGGCATAACGGTCCTCAGCAGGCGTCACCGGTTTGTCGAGCTTGAAGGCAGGAGAGCCGGCCGGCATAAAGAGCACGGCATCCAAGTCAAGGGACTCACGCGCCTGCTCGGCAGTAACCAAGTGCCCGTAATGAATCGGGTCAAAGGTGCCACCCATAATGCCGAGCCTAAACTCCTGCCCGTCCTCTAGAGGAAGCTCGGGCAGACCGATTCCACCGCGCAGCGACATGGCTTACTCGCCCTCCGGGGTCTCGACGTCTTCCGCAGCAACAGCGTCATCGGTACCGCCAATGGCATCCACTGCGTCGACAGCCTCCAAGCTATCATCGGCGACGTCAACGACCTCGACGGCGACGTCCTCGCTACCGTCCTCGAGCTCGTCCTCGTACTCCGAGAAGTCCTCAGCGCCCTCAAAGTCAAAGGCGCGCTGGCAAATGCGGACCTCGTCGCCCGCACGACAACCGGCCTTCTCGAGCGCGTCGTCAACACCCATACGCGCAAACTTATGCTGCAGGTAAATGACGGCTTCCTCATTTTCCCAGTCGGTCTGAATGACCATGCGCTCGATGGCACGACCGACCACGCGGAAGGCACCGGGCTCTTCCTGAACAATGCGGAAACGCTTCTCACGCTGCAGGCGACGGCGCTCCCATTCATCGTCGCGCAGGTCGACCGGCTCATCGGAGACAGCCAACTCGGCACGCAGCTTAGCCACCTGCTCGCCCACGGCAAGCATCAGCGTGTTGAGGCCGGCGCCCGTCACAGCAGACACGGCAAAGAACATATGTCCATCGTCGAGCGCTGCGCGCTTGAGGTCGGCAATCTTATCGGCCGTGCCCGGCGCGTCGCACTTGTTAGCAACGACGATCTGCGGACGCTCCGAAAGCTCGGCACCATACTGCTCGAGCTCACGGTTGATGATGCGGTAATCCTCGACCGGATCGCGATCCTCAAAACCACCCGTCATGTCGACGACGTGCATGATCAGGGCCGTACGCTCAATGTGGCGCAGGAACTGGTGACCCAAGCCCTTGCCCTCGCTCGCGCCCTCGATAAGACCGGGGACGTCGGCAACGACGTAAGAATATTCGCCGGCACGCACCATGCCGAGGTTCGGCACGAGCGTGGTAAACGGGTAGTCGGCAATCTTGGGACGGGCGGCACTCATGCGCGCAATGAGCGATGACTTACCCACCGAGGGAAAGCCCACAAGCGCGGCATCGGCCATAAGCTTCATCTCGAGCTCGATCCAGTGTTCCTCGGCAGGCTCGCCGAGCTGGGCAAAGGCCGGAGCGCGACGCACCGACGTCACAAAGTGGGTATTGCCCAGACCGCCGGCACCGCCGGGCGCCACGACGACGCGCTCGCCGTCGTGAACGAGGTCGGCAATCTCGAACATCGGGGTCTGCGTCTCGGGGTCGAGCTCGCGTACCACGGTACCCATAGGGACCTTGAGAATCAGGTCCTCGCCGCTCTTACCGTTACGACGGGCACCCTGCCCGTGCGTGCCGCGCTCGGCGCGGAAGTGATGCTTAAAGCGGTAATCGATCAGCGAAGACAGCTGAGCATCGGCCTGGATGACGACATTGCCGCCACGACCGCCGTCGCCGCCATCGGGGCCGCCCTTGGGGACAAATGCCTCGCGCCTAAACGACATACATCCGGCTCCGCCGTCGCCGCCGCACACGTTAATGCGGCTGATATCGGTGAACTGTGACAACAGAATCGCCTCCTACAAAAAAGAGGGAGACCCTTGAATCCTAAAACTCAAGTGCCTCCCACATATGTGCTCTATGAAGGGTGAATTACGCGTTCGCGAGCGGGCGTACGCTGACCCTGTGCTTGATACCCTTGTGGAACTCAACGGTACCGTCGACCAGCGCGAACAGCGTGTCGTCCTTACCACGGCCAACGTTCTCACCCGGGTGGATGTGCGTGCCGTGCTGACGGACGAGAATCGTGCCCGTGGTTACCGTCTGGCCGGCATAGCGCTTCGTGCCAAGGCGCTGACCGCGGGAGTCACGGCCATTACGGGAGGAACCGAGTCCTTTTTTGTGTGCCATTGTGTATACCTACTCTTTCGTTACGAGTGTAATCTACTCGGCGACGGGAGCCTCGGCAACAGCCTCAGCCTCTGCCTTGACAGCCTTCTTGGCGCGGGAGGTAGCCTGAACCTTCACGATCTTCAGCTTGGTGAGCTGCTGACGGTGACCCTTCAGACGACGATAGCGCTTGCGCTTGTGGAACTTGAAGACCAGCTGCTTCTCGCCCTTGAACTGCTCAACGATTTGAGCGGTAACCTTGGCCTTGGCCAGCTTGTCGGGATCGGTGACGATCTTCTTACCATCGTTGAGGAAGATAACCGGCAGGGTGACCTTGTCGCCCTCATTGCCCTCGATCTTCTCGACGGTGATGACATCGTCGGTGGCGACCTTGTACTGCTTGCCGCCCGTGTTAACGATTGCGTACATGTTTACTTGCCCTTCATGCATCAGTTAGTGCAACAGCCGAATATAGTAGCAGGCGAAAATACCCCCGTCAACGAGTATGTGGAGCAAATCCACAAGTTCGCACAGGTATGGGGCTGACGAGTCGGCCCTCGTCGTCCTCGCATGCTTGATTCTGACGCTCGACATCGTAGGAGCAGATGGTCACGAGGTCTTGCATACCGGTGGAAACAATAGGTGCATCGACGCCCGGGGTCAAGCCCTGCAACAAAACATCAGCAGCAGAAAGCAAAATCTCCGGACGCATGGAGCCCTCGTTGTCGGCATGGGTGTCGAGCATGAGCACCAAATGGTCCGGGCGCTCCCCCGCCGTGAGCTCATAGCCCACGAGCGTGTGATCCAAATCCAAGCGCTTGCTCTTTTTTCCGCGCGCGTAGTCGATGCCATGGTCCGCGCGCAGCGTGTCGAGCGCACGACGCACCTCGTCGGCGCTTACGGGCGCCTCGGGATCCAAGTGCAGGTCGATGCGATACGACAGGCGCGTGAGTTGCGCCGTCAACGCCGGCGTGCGCACGTCGATGTACGCCGCCTCGATGGGCGCCAGATCGGCCGGAGACGCCGCAGCCAGGCGCCCAAACGCCTCGTCGAGCGCCACGAACTCGGTCATAAACAGGTCATACCACTCGCAGGTCGACGACGTGCCCACCGGTAGCGCCGAAGAGAAGCCCACGCGCATGTGCGGAGAGAAGCCCTGCGTGACGGCATAGGGAAGTCCCGCACGGCGCACGATACGCTCAATGGTATGGATCACTTCGAGATGGCCCAGGTACTTCAGGCGATCGCGCTTGCCATAGCGAACACGAAGCCTAAAGAGCGAAGGGTTGTCGGTCAGGCGCTCACTCATGCGCGATCACCCATCAATACATTCTTGGCGTGGAGCGTGGGGCAGATCCCGCAGCCGGTGCACGACGTGCGGGTGCAGTCGGGAGTCGTGACGCCCTCGAGCGAGCGACGGTACTCGCGCTCGAGGAAGCCGCGCGTGCAGCCGGGGCTCACGTGCTCCCACGGCAGGCGCCAGTCCAACTCGTAGGGCAGGTGCACGAGCTCATTGAGGTCGATGCCGTTTTTGGCAGCAGCCTCCTTCCAGTTATCGAGCGAGAAATGCTCTACCCAGGCGTCAAAGCGAGAGCCCGAGCGCCAAGCGTCGATGATGACGGGCGTCATGTCACGACCGGCGCGGGACAGCGCGGCCTCGATGAGCGAGGTCTCGGCATCGTGGTAATGCACGCGGACAGCACGGTTGCGAACGCTCGTGATAAGCAACTTCTGGCGACGCTTGACGTCCTCATAGTCGAGCTGCGGGCACCACTGAAACGGCGTGGCGGCCTTGGGGATAAAGACCGAAACCGAGATCGACACCGAGATCGAGCCGCGACGAGCCTTGGGCACCACGGAACGACCGAGCTCCAGCACGTGATCGGCCAGATTGGCGATGGCCACGATGTCCTCGTCGCGCTCGCCGGGAAGGCCCATCATAAAGTAGAGCTTCATGCGGTTCCAGCCGGCCTCGAAGGCCGCCTTGGCCGCACGGTCCAGGTCCTCCTCGGTCACGTTCTTGTTAATGATGTCGCGCATGCGCTGGCTGCCGGCCTCGGGCGCGAACGTCAGGCCGCCCTTCTTTTCGCCGGCGACCGACTCGGCCATATCCACGCCAAACGAATCCAGGCGCTGCGACGGAATAGACACGCGAATACCCGTATCCTCCAGGCGACGGTTGAGCCTGCCGAGCACGTCGCGAATGCAGGAGTGGTCGGTCGTGGAGAGCGAGGTAAGCGACACCTCGTCATAGCCGGTCTTTTCCAGGCCCTGGATCACCGAGGACACAATCTGGTCGGCCGAGCGCTCGCGCACCGGGCGATAGGTCATGCCGGCCTGGCAAAAACGGCAGCCGCGGGCACAACCGCGCAGAATCTCGATCGACAGGCGGTCGTGAACCAGCTGCGCATAGGGCACGCACGACTGCGACAGCGGATTCGTGGCGCCGAAATCCTCGACGACGCGCTTGTAGACCACGGTCGGCGCATCCTTGCCCTCACGTGGCACGGTGTAGCCATGCGGCGAGCAGGGCTCGTCATGACGAACCTCATAGAGCGACGGCACGTAGTTGCCGGCAATGGATGCAAGCTGCTCGACAATCTGCGCGCGCGGGACCCCTTCGTCACGCAGGCGGCGATGCAGCTGGCAGGTCTCGAGCAGCGATTCCTCGCCCTCACCGATGAGGATGGCATCGAAGAAGGCCGCGTACGGCTCGGGGTTGTACACCGAGGGACCGCCGGCGATGATGATTGGGTCGTCTTCACCTCGGTCGGCCGCTAACAGCGGAATGCCAGCGAGGTCCAAAGCCTCGAGGAAGTTCGTCACCGCCATCTCGTGCGGCACATGCAGACCGACGATATCAAACGAAGCGACCGGCGCTGCACCCTCGAGCGATAGCAGCGGAATACCCGCCTCGCGCATGGCGTCGCCCATATCGGGCCACGGCACATAGCCGCGCTCGCAGGAGATGCCCTCGGCCTGGTTAAGGATGTTGTAGAGGATGGCGATGCCCTGGTTGGGCAGACCAACCTCGTACACATCCGGGTAGATCAGGCAGCAACGGTAGTCGGCATCGGCCTTGGAAAGCGTGCCCCACTCGTGATCGATATAGCGGCTCGGCTTCTCGACCTTGGCGAGCAACGGCTCAATTAAATGAAAACAGTCTTGGTATGCAACGCGCAACGGAAAACCCCTAAGCAGCGAGATCTGATGCGTCCTGGTAGGACGCCATAGGACGGGTAGCGCCCGCGACCGTGGTCACAAGATCGCGAACGCGGGAAAACGTGGCAGTGACCACCTCATTGGCACGGCTGTAGTCGACATCGCGCTCGTAGAGCGAAACGAGCGCACGGCCCATGCCATAGGTGCCCGCGGCAGCAGTGAGCGCCTTGACGGCAAACCCAATATGCGGCGTCTGCTTGACGAGCGCGCGGGTGACCGCGCGGATCACAAGACCGCCGGCAAGCACGCCCGCGACCTCGTAGCCACGCTCGGGTTTAATGCCGCGTCCAAAGACGGCAGCGAGCTCAAAGAGCATGCCCACCTGCGCCAGCGCCATAACGGGATAATCGGCGCCCGGCAAAAACACCAGTGCACCGGTCGCCATATTGGTGAGCGCGCACGAGGTGATGATACGGTTGGCCGCCGCGATGCGCATGAAGGCAAAGTTCGCCGCAAAAGCCGTTTCCTTGTCGGTGCGATCGAGAATCCAGCGGGCAAGCGTCTCGAGCAGATACGTCTTATCGATTGCCGCTACCACGCCGAGCATGGGCGTGGACTCCTCGATAAACGGCACCTCCACAGCAGACTCGGCAAGCACGCACACGGGCGCGCCGGCGATCACGAGCTCCTGCACGGCACTCTCCAAGCGGTCGGAACCACACGAGAGCACCAGCACCACATCGGTATCGGTCTTTGGAGCAATTCGCTCCTCCCCCAGACGCTCGACGCGCACAATGCCCGAGGTCGTCTGCGGCACAAAGGCGTCACGCACCGTCTCGGCCAGAAAGCGCGAGGCGGACGAATCCAGATAGACCGAGACGCGCACCGGCGTATCGGAATCCTTCTTAACGGACGCGCCCATCTTAAAAGCGCGGGTCAGCTTATCTACGGGAATTTTCATAGCAAACCCCTCCAGCGGTTACGCGGCGCCCGAACGATGCCGCCATATGGATTGTACGATACCCACCGTCAGCAGCTGAATCATCATCGAAGACGAACCGAAGCTAATAAACGGTAGCGGAATACCGGTAATCGGCATCATGCCGATGCACATGCCGATGTTTTCGAAAGTCTGGAACGCCCACATGCCAACGATGCCCACACACGAAAGACGCAAAAACAGCGACTCGCACTTAAAGGCGACGCGAATCGTCGAAAAGATCAGCAGCACGTAGAGGCACAGGAGCAAAAAGGAACCGCAAAAGCCAAAGGTCTCGGACAGGAAGGCGAAGACGAAGTCGGTGTGGAACTCAGGCAGAAAGCCGCCGGCCGACTGCGTCGCATGCCCCAGGCCCTTACCAAAGAAGCCGCCCGAGCCAACGGCGATAAGCGACTGCTGCAGGTTGTAGGCATCGTCCGAATCGGCATTATCGGGGTCGATAAAGACCGTCAGACGGTTCATCTGATACTGCTTGATGAGCACATCGTGGCCGAGCAACGAATCAAAGACCGAATCAAGCGCCAGGACGAGGGCCACCAGGCCCACGAGCAGGGCCAGGGTCGACAGCACCCATTCGCGGCGTGCACCGCTCATGCAGATGACGATGGCGCCCGAAACCAGCACGACCAGGCCCGAGCCCAGGTCACCCATGGCAACGACGGCCAAAAACGGAATGGACAGCATGCCGCAGAGCTTGACGTAGTCGCGAACGGTATCGATGCGACCGTTATACTGCGAGCCAAGCGTAGCAATAAAGAAGATGGTGATGAGCTTGGCAAGCTCAACCGGCTGGAACGTCAAGCCGATACCGGGAATCTTGATCCAGCCCGTCATGCCCAGACCGCCCGTATAGGACAGACCCGGAATCTTGGGCGAGAAGATCACGATCAGGTCGATGACGAGCAACGCCGTCGAGAAATTGGAAATACCGCGCAGGTCGGTTCGCCAGACGAGCACCGCCAGCACCGCTCCGATGCCAATTCCCAGCAAATGGCGCGAGAACGAAGCATCGGCCTTAAACTGCGAAGCCGACCAGATAATGATGGCACCGTAGGCGACGAGCGCCACAGTAGCCACGAGCACACCGATATGCACCTTTTGGCGAAACGTGCCGCGCGAGGCCGAAAGTTGCTTGTTGACGCGGTCCAGGCTGCTGCGAGAGCCGGTCTTGGTTGAACGGAACAGATCCGCCGGAGAAAAATCCATCGCAACCTCCTATCGAACCGAAGAATCGCCCGAGGCCGAAGAGGTATCGGGCTCGTCATAAATCACGCCGAGCACGTCGCGCACGACATGCATCGCGGTATCTGAGCCACCGCCGCCCTGCTCCAGGACGGTAGCGATGACATACTTGGGATCATCGGCCGGTGCATAGGCGCAGAACCACGCGTATTCGTCCTCGCCACTTTTCTCGCCCGTGCCCGACTTGCCGTATACCTGCGGCGTCAGGGTGCCAAAGTGCGCCGCCAGGGACGTCGATGCCGTGTAAATCACGTCGTGCATGCCGTTGCGAACAAGAGCCAAATCCGAATCGCTGTTGATCTTGGCCTCCAGGCGCTTCTTCTTGCCCTTGCCATTGTACTTATAGGCATCGCCGTCGCCATCGCGCGACACGGCAGACAAAAATACGTGAGGCACGTACTGTTTGCCGCCGTTGGCAAGACCCATATAGGCGCACGCCATCTGCAGGGGCGTCACCAGGATGTCGCCCTGGCCGATAGCAATGTTGGTCATATCGCCGGCATTCCACTTGCGGTCCTCGGCAGAGGCGTCGGTGAAGTATGACTCTTTCCACTCGGCATCGGGAATACGACCCGCGCCCTCACTCGGCAGATCGATACCGCAGGTCTTGCCTAGGCCCCAGCGACGAAAGACCTCCTGCAGGCCCTCGGGATGTTGCTCGTCATAAAAGAACGCCTTACCCATGTCGTAGAAGACGGGGTCGCACGAGTTGGCGATACCCGACTGCAGCGTCATGGTGCCGTGGCCAGACGTCAGCCAGCAGCGCTTGCCCCAAGCCTTGCCCAGACCCGTCCAATAACCCGTGCAGTTGGTTGTCTGCGTTGAAGTGTAGGTTCCAAACTCAAGACCGGCCAGTGCCGAGAGCGGCTTGATGGTCGAGGCCGACATGTACTGTCCGCTAATGGCGCGGTTGAGCAGCGGGTGCGAACCCTTGTCATCATTGAGCTCGGTCCACAGGTCATTTGAGACGCCGCCGATAAAGACGGACGGATCGAACTTGGGCTGGCTCGCCATGCCCAGGATCTCGCCATTGTTGGGATCGAGACACACCACAGCGCCGTTGCCGGCATTGCTGTAGCCAGTGGTCTTGGCAAGCTCGATAGCGCTCGCCAGCGCCGTCTCGCAGGCCTGCTGGATCTTAAGGTCGAGCGTGAGCTTAATGTCAGAGCCGGCCTTCGCGGGCACGGCGCCGGCCTGACCGGTCACATTGCCCGAGGCATCGACCTTGACGGTCTGCTCGCCACGAATACCCTGCAGCAGGTTTTCGTAGTAGCTCTCAACGCCCGCCTGGCCCACGATATCGCCCGACTGGTACGTAATCTTGCCAGCAGAAGCATCATCATCGCCAGAGGTTTTCTTATTCTGGGCCTCGAGCTGCTCGGAGGTAATGGTGCCGGTATAGCCCAAGATATGGCATGCCGTCTCGCCGTATGGATACTGGCGCTCGGTACGCTCGGCAATCTTGACGCCCGGGAACTCGCCGGCGTGTTCCTTGATATAGGCAACCGTGGAGCGACGGACGTCCGTCGCGATGGTATGCAGGCTCTGAGCGCCCTCTGTATTGTCCTGAATATTGCGAAGGACCGCCACATAAGGCATTCCAAGCACGTTGGCAAGATGGCGAACCAGAACCTCATCCTCGGCAAGGTCGCGGTAGGCCACGACAGCAAGTGAGGGACGGTTCTGGACAAGCGCCACGCCATTGCGGTCGAGGATGCGGCCGCGCACAGCGGGTGTGGTAACGGTGCGAGTCTGATTACTATTGGCCTGCTTCTCGTAATAGTCCGACGAGACCATCTGCATGCCCCACAGCTTGACGGCAAGTGCCGCAAACATCGCGCCCACACCCGTGGTGAGGATGGAAAAGCGGCCCTTAAAGGCGGTCGCCGCGGTATTGCCCTCGCCCTCGGTGGCGCGCGGGGCCGTTCCATGCTGTGTATCGTAGGTAAAACGGGAATCGCCTCGACGCATGATGACCAGCGCGACCACGATGGCCACAACCAGCACGATACCGGCGATAATAACCGTCATCTGGGAAGACATCTACGGGCCTCCCCTATTTGAGCTTGCGGGTCTTGGGCTTAAAGCGCATACCCGTCTGGCGTCCGCCACGTGCGGAGAATCCATAGCCGGACTGCGGCACGACGCCGGACATCAAAAACGGAATGGCAACCAGACCCGTCAGGATCGAGGACGGCAGCGCATGGCCGAAGATCGCCACGACAAAGCTCGTCTCCAAACCCATAAACAGCAAGATGATGCTGTAGATCACATTAATGACGAGCGCAAAGGCGCCCACGGTGACGCCGCGCGCACTCGGGGTACCGCCCGTCTGACCGACGGCGCTGTGCACCAGGGCAAAAGAACCCACGGTCAGCAGGAGCGACATAACGCCCACCGGCACGGCAGCGGACAGGTCATAAAACAAGCCGCTGCAAAAACCGCACACGACGGCACGGGTCGGGTCGCCCGAGAACACGCTTAGGCACACCAGGATAATCATGAAGTTGACGCGACCGCCCGCAATGGAGATCTGCGGTGCCAGGCCTGCCTGCAGCAGCACGCACACGATGGCGGCGATCACAAACGTGCGGGAGCTCATCCCCTGCTCGTGTAGATCCATGGACATGCCCCCTATTCGCTCGAGCCGGAATCGGTCGTTTCGGACGTGTCGGAACTGTCATCCGAGCTCTCGTCCATCGTCTTGGTCGCAGCGTCGCGCGACGTTCCCTGCGGCGTGCTGTTGGCCGTGCTCACGTCCTCATCCGAAGCCGATTGTTCGTCGGTCAGCGAGGTGA
>JAXKHW010000025.1:0-2931 GCA_036549635.1 Collinsella sp.
CTGACGACCTCGGCGTACAGTCCTTCAAACGGCACGAACATGATGCCAAAGTTGGTCGTTGCCGGCACACTCAGGTACTTTTCGCAGATGTCCTTTGCCTCGCGTTTCACCATAGCATCGAGTGTCTTGCGCGCGGTGGCCACAGCTTCGGCATCACCCGACTCTTGCGCGTCGAGCAGATGCTCGTACGCGTCGCCCGGGAATTTGGAGTCGATCGGCAGCAGCACGGGATCGCCCTCGTCCACCGGCAGCTTGACGGCAAACTCAACGCGCTCCGAGGCGCCGGGCTTGGTGGCGACGTTTTCCAGATACTGGTCGGGCGTAAGGATGTCCGCCAGGATCGCACCCAGCTGTACCTCGCCCAAAATGCCGCGCGCTTTTACATTGCCCAGCACGCGCTTGAGGTCGCCTACGCCGGTGGCAATGGACTGCATATCGCCCAAACCCTTGTACACAGCCTCGAGCTGGTCGCTCACCTGCTTAAACGATGCGGACAGGCGATCGTTGAGCGTACGGGAGAGTTTCTCGTCCACCGTCGCGCGCATCTGATCGAGCTGCACGTTGTTGTCCTTGCGGATGGCGCTCAGCTGGGCATCGACCGTCTCGCGAACCTTGTCCAGGCGGTGCTCGATACCCTCGCGGTTGGCACCGAGCTGTTGGGCCGTCTCGCGGCGCAGGTCGTCCATGCGGTCGCCGGCCTGCGAGAACTCGCGCGCGATGGTCAGGTAGCGCTGTTGCTCTACGGCGGCGTCGGTCGTCTGCTGCTGCGCGATGGCGTTTGCCGTGCGGCGGGTTTCGGCCAGCGCGACGTTAAGGGCATCGAGCGTGTCGTTGGCCTGCTCGAGCGCCGCGAGCGTTTCCGCGTCGTTGCCGCCGCGCTCCCGCAGCTCGGCGCGAAGACCCTTAAGCTGCAGGGCACAAGCCACAGCAACCCCCACCGCCACCAAGGCGATCACAACAAGCACGATATCAATAGCAGACATAGACTCCGCCCAACAAACCCAATCGACCATCAATCAAAACCGCGATCAATCTTACCCCGCCACACGCACCGGGCGTCACATGGCAATCGGACAAATGGATTTTGGGCCACAGGTACTAAAACGCTAACTCTCCCAGCCGGCGCGGATGGTTGCTACGACATCGCTTAGGCGCTGGCCGAGAACCGCCAAGTGCTCAAGCACCTCGCTGGGCGAGGCGCCGTTGAGAATGCACGTGAGGGCATATGAGGCCAAGAAGATTGCCGCGAGCCCCAACGGAATCAGCACGATCATCGCCAGCGTACGCAGGCGCTGGGCCCAGCGACGGCGACGCGCACGACGCTTGTCGAACGCAAGCTCCTGCGCATATGAATCTTGCTGTACGGAATAGGCTCCTGGGTCCACCTCATCCGCAGACGATACCGCGGGCGCGGCGTTTTGCATAGGAGGCTGGACGGCCGCCCCTTGCATTTGCATCTCCATAAGCCGTTGCTGCTGGCGCAACATGCGCTCGGCTTGTTGCCGCGGGGTCTCAAGAAACAGATCCATGTTGGCCTCCTCAATCGGAGCATTCGACGCTTACGCCCAGCATCCCGCACCGCCAAGGCCACGGCAACGCAATCCGTAGCAATAGCTGCAAAGTTTCTTGTTGGCAAAAGCTGTCGAAAACCTCAACAACTCCCCTACCAGCACTTTCTCTGAGCTTTTTTATCGAATGATCTTTTGCCCTTCCGCCAACCCACCAACTAACCAAAAGCTGACCAAAAGCTTGACGAAAAGTGTGGAGACAAGGACCCCAAACAAAACGTGCCGCCCCTTTTTGGGGCGGCACGCAAACTTCTAATCAGCTTTTCAGTAACGAGCACGCGACGACCCGAAGCCGGAGCGCGGGACGGGAGGCAGGATTGCCTTCCCTCAACGCGACCCTGCGGAGCCGTGAGCGGGGAGGGAAGGCAATCCGGCCTCCCGTTCCGCGCTCCGCAGCGGCCAGCGCCACGCGCTAGTAGTTCACCACCTGCTCCTCAAAGTACGCCTTCGGGTGGTTGCACACCGGGCACACCTCGGGCGCCTCGGCACCAACATGCAGGTGCCCGCAGTTCAGGCACTTCCACACCTTTACGCCCTCGCGCTCAAACACCTCGCCCGATTCAATGCGCTCGACGAGTTTGTTGTAGCGCTCCTCGTGGGCCTTCTCGACGGCGGCGACACCACGGAACTTCTCGGCGATCTCGGCAAAGCCCTCCTCCTCGGCGGTCTTGGCGAACTCGTCGTACATCGTGGTCCACTCGTAGTTCTCGCCCGCAGCGGCGTCGCGCAGGTTGTCCAGAGTGCCCGGAACGGCGCCGTCGTGCAGATACTTAAACCACAGCTTGGCGTGCTCGGACTCGTTGCCCGCCGTCTCGGCAAAAATATTCGAGATCTGAACGTAGCCGTCCTTTTTGGCCTTGGATGCATAGTAGCGATACTTGGTGTGTGCCTGGGACTCACCGGCAAAAGCGGTCTCGAGGTTCTTCTTGGTTTGGGAATTCTCAAAATCCATAGGTGTACTTCCCTTCAACGCATGCCGCCCACAGACTTTGAGCGGCCTTGCTTTAAGGATGCCCTCATGCCGAGAATTTAAACCTTACAATCCCGTTCTTCAGATTCGAGTGAGCTACACACTCAGCCAACGATCGCCCTCGGAGCCGCAAAAGCCCTCGCGCTCCAGATCGGCAAGAATGCTTGTGACCAGCTCGCGCTCGACCGGCTCTCGGCCGGCTGCCGTCTCCATCTCGTTAACGCCTGCAACGGCTTCATCGAGCGTAATACCTGCCGGTTGCCCATCGCGCGCCGCCAGCAGCATGCGCACAATGTGGGCGCGCTTTTGGCGACGCGAGCCCTCGAACTTGGACTGACGACTATAGCCCGCCGAGCGCCTGGACGGATTGGGCAGCGTCTTCTTAAGATACGC
>JAXKHW010000026.1:0-3544 GCA_036549635.1 Collinsella sp.
ACACCGGCCTGTTCCTGGACGAGGGCGCGCGCGTCAACGTGCAACACACCGTCCTGGGTGCCGGCGCCAGCGCCACCGGCCTTGCCGGCGACCTACTGGGCGATACCGCCAAGGTCACCATCGATACTGACTACCTGGGCGCCCGCGAGCAGGTGCGCGACTTTAACTACGAGCTGCGCCACCGCGGTCGCAAGACCGAGTGCGAGATCGACGCCAACGGCGTGCTGACCGGCACGTCCAAGAAGGTCTACCGCGGCACCATCGACCTCGTGCACGGTTGCAAGGGTGCAACCGGCACCGAGCGCGAGACGGTGCTTTTGGCCAACAAGGGCGTCGACAACAAGACCGTTCCCGTCATTCTCTGCGACGAGGACGACGTCGCCGGCAACCACGGAGCCACCATCGGCCACGTCCGCGACGAGCAACTGTTCTACCTCGCCTGCCGCGGCCTTGACCAAAACGCCGCCGAGGACCTGTTCGTCCGCGCCAAGCTGGAGGACGCCGCACTTTCCGCCACCGACGAGCGCACCCGCGCCGCCGTCGTCCGCCTGGGCAACAACCTGATCGACAACTTTGAAGAGGAGCTCGCATGATCGACACCGAGCACGTTAAATGCGACACCTGTACCGCACCGGAGCCTATGGAGCTCGACGCCAGCGACGAGGCCTCGCGCGGCTGGCCTACCGTCGACATCGAGACTAATCCCTACAAGGCGCAGTTCCCGCTGTTCCAGCAGCACCCCGAGATCGCCTTCCTCGATAGCGCCGCCACCGCGCAGCGCCCTGCCTGTGTGCTCGACGCCGAACGCGACTTCTACCAGCGCATGAACGCCAACCCTCTGCGCGGCCTGTACTCGCTGTCCGTCGAGGCCACTGAGGCTATCGCGAAGGTGCGCCAGCAGATCGCCGACCTCATCGGCGCTGCCCAGGCCAACGAGGTCGTCTTCACCCGCAACACGAGCGAGTCGCTCAACCTGGTCGCCAAGAGCTTTGCACCCACAGTCCTCGAGCCGGGCGACGAGGTCGTCATCACCATCATGGAGCACCACTCCAACCTGATTCCGTGGCAGCAGGTCTGCCGCGAGACCGGCGCCAAGCTCGTCTACCTCTACCCCACCAAGACCGGTCAGCTCACCACCGAGGAGGTTCTTGCCAAGGTGGGTCCCAAGACCAAGATCCTGGCCGTGGGACAGGTCTCCAACGTGTTGGGCGTCGAGAACCCAGTCAAGAACCTCGGCAAGCTCGTGCACAAGTACGGCGGCTACCTGGTCGTCGACGGTGCGCAGTCGCTGCCGCACATGCCGGTCGATGTGGCCGACCTGGGCGCCGACTTCTTTGCCTTTAGCGCGCACAAGGCTATGGGCCCCATGGGCATCGGCGTGCTGTGGGGCAAGATGGACCTGCTCAACGCCATGCCGCCCATGCTCACCGGCGGCGAGATGATCGACTCTGTTACCGAGCAGGACGCCGTCTGGGCGCCCGTTCCCGAGAAATTCGAGGCCGGCACACAGGACGCCGCCGGCATCTTCGCCACGGGTGCGGCACTCGACTACCTGGTCAACACGGTGGGTTACGAGAACATCCAGGCACGCGAGCAGGCACTCGTCCACTACCTGATGGGCGAGCTCATGCAGCTCGACTTTGTCCAGATCATCGGCTCCATCTATTGGGACAACCACCACGGCGTTGTGAGCTTTAACGTCCGCGGCATCCACCCGCACGACGTCGCGAGCATCATGGACATGGACGGCGTCTGCATCCGCGCCGGTCACCACTGTGCACAGCCGCTGCTCACCTGGCTGGGCGTCGAGAACCTTGCCTGCTGCCGCGCCAGCGTGGCCTTCTACAACGACAAGGCCGACATTGACAAGTTCATCGCCGGCCTGCATCACGTTTGGAGCACGTTCAATGGGTAATCTGTACACCTCCACCACATTTATGGAGCACAACTCGCACCCCGACTACAAGTACGAGATGGATGCTCCCACGCACGAGCACGACGGCATCAACCCCAGCTGCGGAGACGAGCTCACTCTGCAGCTGCGTGTCGAGAACAACGTGATTGAGGAGGCCTCCTTTACCGGCCACGGCTGCGCCATCAGCCAGGCCAGTGCCGACATCATGGCCGATCTCATCACCGGCGAGACCGTCGAGGAAGCTCGCCGCCTGGCAGAGCTCTTCCTCGCCATGATCCGCGGCGAGAAGCTCTCCGAGGAGGACCTGGAAGACCTGGACGAAGCCGCCCAGCTCCAGGACATCTCGCACATGCCCGCCCGCGTCAAATGCGCCGAGCTCGCCTGGCGCACCCTCGACGGCATGCTCACGGGACAAAATAATCAGTAACATTTGTCTCAAATCTGAAGAATTCTGTTGGCCGAATCGCTTAACTTTTGCGATTCGGCCATTTTCTTTACTGCCTTTATCTCGAGCCCTCGACCTGCGCGTCCACCTGCGCATAAGCACGCACAATACGAGAGGCAGTACTTTTGCCAACCCCGGTATACCGCTCAATCTGGCGCACCGTGAAACCGGCATCGTGCAATCCAACAATAACGGTATCGCGCCGCGCCGGCGGTGCGGCTTTAACATCGCGAAGCGGAACCCCGAGGCTATTCGCCAACCTGTCGGCAAAGGCGTGGCGTTCCCACTCCGTCTCTTTCATATCGCGCAGCGCCGGTTTGCCGCCGTCGGGCATCGTTAGCGAATAGGCAATAAAGCCCTCGGCAGAATCAAAAAGTTCAAGCACGCAAGAAGGATCGGAAAATCCCCTCGTGGCATCGGCCGCATCACTGTCGTAAGCGCGTAGATGCTCCGCAAAGCTGCTCCAGGGATAACGCTCGATTAGGCTCATGCCCGCCTCCTGCGGATCGGCGTGAACGGAGCGAATAGCCTCCATCACCTGCCAGTCGGTATCGAGCGAGCGCCGGTCAAAACGGTTCTGGAACAGATGCCCTGTGCGCCCCGTGCGTTTATTGAACCGCCGCGCGTACGTCAAAAGCAACCGGTGCATCGCCGCGCTCATCCTGTCCTCGTAATCTGCAAGCACCAAGTGCACGTGAGTGCCCATAAGGCACCAGGCGATAACCGTCACGCCCTCCTCGCGGCAGCACTCGCGCATCAGCTCCAAAAACTCCCACCGGTCTTCATCGCCCTCAAAGATGAGCTGTTTGCCCACACCGCGAGCACAGACATGGTAAAAGCCGGTAACCGTTCTCCAAACGCGCTGCATGGCGCTCCCTTCGCCGGGATCTGCTTACCATCCAATACAGCACGATTGAAGCGCGCCATCAAAACATTCACGCAAAACAATACACTCGCGCGGCCAAAGGCAGCAAACAGGCGGCGAACGGCACCGTTGCAACAGGTCAACCCCTGCAACGCTTACAAGAGCCGACCAAAAGCTTGCCCAAGACGGACCCCCTCTACGGAAGCTCACGACCACAGAACATAGAGTTAAACCGTTTCAATTAAAACTTCAGGACTTCTCGCTACGAAAACTGAGCCGTTCGCCGAATATTCCGTGCATTTCGCGGTATTATAGGGGC
>JAXKHW010000230.1:0-21618 GCA_036549635.1 Collinsella sp.
ACGCCCGCCTTCTTGCACTCGGCAAGGTAGTTGCTCACCACGCCGGAGGCGCTGGAATACTGCTCCAGATGGCCATGGCCGACACAGCCGCAGGTGCGCTCCTCGGCCGGGTTCAGGCACATGTGGCCAATCTCGCCGCCGGCGCCCACAACGCCCGATACCACGTCGCCGTTAACGATAACGCCGCCGCCCACGCCGGTACCGATGGTGACCATCACCACGTTCTGCACGCCCTTGGCAGAACCGAGCCAGGCCTCGCCCATGGCAGCGGCGTTGGCATCGTTCTCATACTTAACGACCGCATCGGGGCAGTGCTTCTGAATGGCGACCCTCAGCTCGGGCAGGTTAATGGCAATGTTGGCCTTGACCTTGGCATCGCCCGACGCCGGGATGGGACACGGAACGGCCAGGCCAATGCCCGCCACAAAGGCACGCGGAATCTGTGCCTTGGCGACCACCTGGTCGATAGCCTCGGTCACCGCGGCAAAGCCCGCAGCGTCAACGATAGGAGGCGTGGGCACGCTGGCCTTGGCAAGCAGGTTGCCGTCCTCGTCGAACAGGCCCTCCTTAACCGAAGTGCCGCCGACGTCGATGCCGATGTAGTACTGCTTAGGTTCCATGGGAGCCCACCTTTCTCGTTTAAACATTGCCTGTATGGTACCGCTCTCAAGGCAAAAACCTACCAAAAAGGGACAGGTTTGTTTTGGCAGGTTTTATCTGGGGTAACGCAATTGGCTGCCCAACAGGCCGCGCAAGACCATCCCCAAAAATAAAGGCGCCGGGAGGCGGAGGCTCCCGGCGCCCGTCAAAGGGACTATGTTGTCTGTTGGACCGCACGGTCCGTCGCGGCGATAACGCCGACTAGGCCTGAAGTGCCTGCAGCTGCTTGTGAACCTCGATGAGCTCCGTCGCCATGACGCGCATGGTCTCGGTGCCGGCCATCTGGTCCTCGGCATGCAGCAAAATCAACGGGGCCTCGCCGTTACGCTCGCCGTTGGCCTCCTTCTTCAGAAGCCCCATGTGAACATCGTGGCCACCGTTATAGGCCTCGTCGCCCTGCTTGATAAGCTCCTCGGCGGCGTCAAAATCGCCCTCCTTGGCCTTTTGCACGGCATTGATGTACATGCTCTTGGCGGTACCGACGTAGCTGATAATCTCAAAGCAGGTCATCTGCAGTTCGTTCATATCCTCCATGCAGAGCACCTAGCCCATCACGCTGACGCAGTGGTCGATGATGCCGGCAGCGTTCATGCGGCCGTAGTCGACCATGTTGATAACCTCGACCGGGAAGCGGCCGGCGGCCTCCTTCTCAAAATCGCCCTTGGTGTAGCCGATCTGCGGACCAAGCAGCAACATGTCGCACTCGTCCAGGTGATCGTGGGCCTCGTTCATGGGACGAGCCTCGACCTCAATATCCAGACCACGGTTTGCAACCTCGGCCTGCATCTTCTGGACCAGCAGGCTCGTGGACATACCGGCATTGCAGCAGAGCATGATCTTCTTCATGGTTTCCTCCTTATAACTGCGCGGCGCGCAGACGACAACTGGTTTTATTCCTTGCGGCTATTGTGCCCACCCCCCCTGCATCTTTACACAAGGGAGAGAGCTGCGGGCACCGGCACCGCGTACCGGCGCCCGCAAAGGTGAAAGGGACGAACGTTAGGCGTTCTACTCGGCGAAAGCCTCCTGCTTGGCGATTGCCTTCTCGGAAATCTTCATAAAGGGCAGGTAGACGGCCATGCCAATGACAATCTCGATAGCCTGCCACACGCCGGCGCGCCAGTCAAAGCCCGTAGCGAGCAGGGCATTGATGACGGGAGGCATGGTCCAGGGCACCTGGGCGATGCAGGGGCTGATGATGCCTGCGCAGGTAAGGCCATAGGTGATGCCGATGAACAGATCGGGAAGAAGAACGAACGGGATCATGAGCGGCAGGTTGTACACGATGGGGTAACCGTAGATAACCGGCTCGTTGATGTTGAACAGACCAGGCAGGATAGCCATCTTGGAAACGGTCTCGGAAGCCTTGTTCTTGGAGAACAGGAGCGTGTCGAGCAGGAGCATGAGGGTGCAGCCCGAGCCGCCGATGAGGGCGAAGCTGTTAACGATCTGCATGTTCATGTAGTGATCGGGCTGGATGGTGCCACCGGCGGCAAAGGTAGCCATGTTGTCGACGATGAGCATGGTCAGGATCGGCTCGACGGTAGCGCCAGAGATGGTGGACTGGTGAATACCGACGCAGAACAGCAGGTTAGCAAGGGTGTAGATGAGGATAACAGCCCACGGACCGGCGTTCATGATGCTCTTGAGCGGGTTGGAGATGCACGTGGAGATGATGGTGCACAGATCGGTGCCGGCGCACACGGCGAGCAGGGCTGCGGCAAGAGCGAAGACCGCGAGGTTAAGCAGCATCGGAATCATGACGTTGAAGGAGTTGGAGACCGCGGGAGGCACGCCCTCGCCCAGCTTAACCTTGAGCTTCTCGACGCCAGAAATCTTGATGAAGAGCGAGACGGAAAGCAGGGCGATGATAATAGCCGAGAACAGACCGTTGGTGCCGGTGTTGGCAGTCGAAAGGGCGCCCGTGACCTCGGCGGAGGTGATCTTGTCGGTGAGCAGTGGGCTCGTGGCGGCAAGCGAGGCGGTGATCTGCTGCGGCATCATGATGACGAAGGCAGAGATGGCGACGACCACGCAAGCGAGCGGGTTATCGAAACGCTTGTTCTTGGCGAGGCTGTAGCCAATCAATCCGGCCAAGATAATGGCAGAGACGTTGAGGGTGCCCAGCGTAATTGCCGAGCCCCACGTCTGAAGGTTGGCAAGGCCCGCCGCATCGAGCGGGAACAGAGGGAACACGACGTTGTTAATAAGAACCGCGATACCCGCAAGGATATAGAGCGGCGTGATGGTCGCGAAGGCGTCACGCAGGGAACGCAGGTGAACCTGGTTTCCCACCTTCGCAGAGACCTCGGCAAACTTGTCGAGGAAGCTCTTTCCGTTGTCACCGGCCATGATTGCTCCTAACTTTCAAATCCGGCCTTTTCCTATGCGCACGGTGGTCTGTCGCCCTCTGCCACCAGATGTGCCATGTGTTGCGCGCGGCGGCGCGCGGTCTGGGCGTTCGCCCGGTCGCTAATCAACCACGTGGGTCGTGGCGACCTGTTTGAGCCAGGCCGCCGACTTCTTAAGGCGGCGCTTGTAGCCGTCCATGAGATCGACCTCGACAAAGCCGTAACGATTCTTAAAGGCATTGGCCCAAGACCAGTTATCGATGACGGCCCAGTAGTGATAGCCCCGGCACTTGGCGCCCTCGTCGATGGCGTTGGCCACCCACTCCAGGTGCTGACGTACAAAGTCGACGCGGTAGTCATCCTGGATGGTTCCTTCGGCGTCACGGTTCTTGTATTCGTCCATGATGCCGATGCCGTTCTCGGAAACGAACCACTCAAGATCGGGGTAGTTCTTAGCGCAGTCCATGCCAAAGTCGTAGAGGCCCTGCGGGTAGATCTCCCAGCCGCGGCTCTCGTTCATAACGGCGTCGGGCCATACGTACTCGTCGGCAAAGTGCGGCAGGCCGTACTGGTCGACCTTGCTCGCCGGCGCCTGAACACGCGTGGGGTGGTAGTAGTTGCAGCCGAGCCAGTCGACAACACCCTGCTTGAGGATCTCTTGGTCGCCGGCGCGGAACGGGAGCTTAACGCCGCCCTCGGCCAGGCTGTCGAGCACGTCGGCAGGAAGCTCGCCCTTGGTGATGAGGTCGAGCCACCAGCGGTTGTTGATGCCGCTGGTCATGCGCACGGCCTCGAGGTCCGCCTCGCTGGGGTTCTCCTTGGTGTAGACCGGGGTAAAGCAGTTGATCATGCCGATCTTGGCATCGGCGCGAATAGCGCCCTCGTCATAGGCGCGACGATAGTTGGCCACGGCCAGCGCGTGCGCCAGCGAGATGTGATACTGCACGGTGCGGGCGCGGTTGAAGTCGTGGAGCTGCGGGAACCACACGCCCTCCTGATAGCGCTGCTCGGGCTCGACGATGGGCTCGTTAAAGGTGAACCAGTACTTAATCTCCTGGCCAAACTCGTGGAAGGCGACGTCGGCGTAATGTGCGTAAGCCTCGACAACCTCACGGCTCTCCCAGCCGCCACGGTTAAAGAGGTAGGTGGGCATGTCAAAGTGGTACAAGTTGACAAACGGCTTCAAGCCGGCTTCGCGAGAGGCGCGGAACAACTCGTGATACCACGCGGCACCTTCCTCGTTGAGGTTGCCGTCGGCATCGAGCAGACGGCTCCACTGGATGGAAGTGCGATAGGTATCCAGACCCAAGTCCTTCAAAATGCGAAGGTCTTCCTGGTACTTGGCCATAAAGTCATTGCCGGCGTAAGAGCCAACGCGGTTGTAGAACGAACCCAGATCCTGGATGGACCAGGTGTCCCACAGGTTCTCGAGCTTGCCGCCCTGGTTCCACTGACCCTCAGTCTGCGGGCCGGACATAGCAGCGCCAAAGAAGAAGTCGTTGGGCAGCTGATACTGTGCCATCAAAGTCCTCGCTTTCGTGTTCTAGAGCTTCCGGTTGGAGACGGGTTTGCTTTGGCAGGTTATCCGGCGCGGGCGCGCACCGGCCATACCGATATCCAACCCGCCAAAACAAAACCGTCCCCAAACGGTCGATCCTGTTGTGCGGAAGGATTCCGTTCGTTGCTTAAACTATAGCGCTCTAATTTTAAAAGTAAAGCGTCTTTTTCTTTTTTCTTTCTCGAACTTCTTAGATAAAAGTAATATGGATGCCCTGTTGAGGGTTATACTTACTTTTTGTATTCATATATGTCGGAAAGGAGGTTCCATGATTCCCAAATACGAGGCGATAGCTGCAGATATTCGTCGAAGTATCGAGGATGGCGCTCTTAAACCGGGCGACAAGCTTCCCACCGTCGTTGAGTTCTGTGAGCTCTATAGCGTTTCCAAAATCACCGTCAAACGAGCTATCGAGCAAATCACCGAGGAAGGTCTTATTACCAGCCGTCGTGGATCGGGTACCTACGTTAAGGACACGGCGGGACTTCCCGGCCAGGCGTTTTTCCAGGGCAAAAACGACCGTGCCCAGGGTTTTTCGTATGAGCACCGCGGGGAGAAGGTGACCTCGGTGGTCTACGATTTCTCGATTGTTAATCCACCAGCGGACATCGCAGCCCAGCTGGGAATTGCCGAGGATGACTTTGCCTATCACATCGTGCGCGTGCGTCAGGCCGATGAGAAGCCCATCGTTATCGAGTACACCTACATGCCCCTCGAGCTGATTCCAGGCCTTAAAAAGAAGGACCTGTACGGATCGGTCTACCACTTCATCCGCGAGCAATGTGGGCTGAAGATATCGAGCTTCCACCGTACCATTCGCGCCGTGGCAGCAACCGAGGAAGAAGCCAAGCGTCTGGACACCAAACTTGGCTCTCCCCTGCTCGAGCTCACCCAGATTGGCTTTTTGGACAGCGGCGCCGCCTTTGAGTATTCGGTCTCGCGCAACGTTGGCGACCGCTTTGAGTTGCACAACGTAACGTTGGCATAGGTTTTTGTAGTCATCCGGGCGCTCGCTTTGAGCTGTTTCGTGCAGCGTCCGCGCAACACAATGGGGGTATGAACATGTCCGATTTGATTAAACTGACGCCGATCTTTCACGAGAAGATCTGGGGCGGCCGCCAGCTCGAAACCGTATTTGGTTACGACATTCCCAAGGGTCCCATCGGTGAGTGCTGGGCCATCTCGGCCCACCCCAATGGCGACTGCCAGATTGCGGAGGGCCCGTATGCCGGTCACACGCTGTCGTGGCTGTGGGCCGAGCATCGCGAGCTCTTTGGCAACTGCGAGGGCAAGGAGTTCCCGCTACTCGTTAAGATTCTGGACGCCAAGGACGACCTTTCGATCCAGATTCACCCCAACGACGAGTACGCCGCCGAGCACGAGAGCGGCAGCCTGGGCAAAACCGAGTGCTGGTATGTGCTGGACTGCGAGCCCGGCTCCACGATTATCGTCGGCCAGCGCGCGCATGACCGCGCCGAGGCCGCACAGATGATCGAGGACGGCCGCTGGGACGACATGCTCAACGTGCTGCCGATCCACAAGGGCGACTTTTTCCAGATTGATTCCGGCACCGTGCACGCCATCAAGACCGGCACGCTCATTTTGGAGACGCAGCAGTCGAGCGACGTGACATATCGCCTGTACGACTACGACCGTCCCGGCACCGATGGCAAGCTGCGCCCACTGCACATTGAGCAGAGCCTCGACTGCATCGACTTTGATGCTCAGGCTCCGACCGACGGCACGGTGACCGCGCCCGAAGTCGATGGCGTGACCGAGCTCGAGTCTAACTCCTGCTACACCGTCGATCGTGTGCGCGTCGACGGCAGCAAGACCCTCGACCAGCGCTGGCCCTTCATGTGCCTGTCGGTCATCGACGGCGAAGGCACCGTCTGCGGCGACCCCGTCCACAAGGGAAGCCACCTGCTGGCCCCCAGCACCGTCAGTTCCATCGACCTCGAAGGCAAGATGGAACTAATCATCAGCCACCTCTAGGTCGCATCAACAACCCAAACGCAACAAGGGGCTCCCCCGTTCTTCAACGGGGGAGCCCCTTGCCATGTCTAAGTATTCAGCCAACCCGGCTCTCCAGATCAAAAAGCGGACGAGCAAGGCGACGTTCGCAAGCAACGTTACCTAAGGACCTGGGCGGGCGTATGGGGCAACATCGATCGCGAGTTCCGCACGCAAAGGAGGCCACTTAATGTGGCCTCCGTCTTGCGCAGGACTGCCCGAGCAGGCGATGTTGCCCCATACGCCCGCCCAGGTCCGCCGGGATCACGACAGCTTGACGATCGGTGCAAAGCCCTTCATTAGCTTTTTGGTCTGGCCGGTCTTTTCGAATTGAACCTCAATCATGTCTCCGGCGACCGAGATCACGGTACCCGTGCCAAAGGTCTTGTGGCTCACGGTATCGCCCGCGGCAAAGTCCTGCGATGCGCTGGCGCGATCGACCTTGCGCTCCACCGTCGGCGACACCTTGGACGACGGCTTTTTGGCTCGCGGCGCGCCCGAACCAAAGGTCGAGGCAACACGGCCGGCATTGGGCGAGACCCCACGATGGCGTTCGGTCCCGTAGCTGCTGCCGCCAAAGAAATCGTCAAAGCTCGATCCGCCGCGCGAACCGGAACCGCCGGTCGAGCGCGTATGCGAGCCGAACACCTTGCCGCCATACATATCCGAGCCCATGCCCGAGCCAAAGGTGCCGTGACGGTCGCCGCGCTTCTCCCAGCCCGTGCCTTCAAAGCCGGCAGAACCGATACCGCTAAACTCGATATCCTCAAACGGAATCTCGTTGAGGAAGCGCGAACGCGGGTTGGCAGAAGTCGAGCCGTAGGTGCGACGCGTGGCCGCATAGGTCAAGAACAGGCGCTTACGGGCGCGCGTGATGGCGACGTAGGCCAGGCGACGCTCCTCCTCGAGCTTACCCGGGTCATCGCTGCCGCCAAAGTCGTGCACGTGCGGGAAGATACCCTCCTCCATGCCGGCCACGAACACCGCCGGGAACTCCAGGCCCTTGGCGGAGTGGATGGTCATCATGGTAATGGCATGCGTCTCGCCGGCTAGGGAATCCAAGTCGGAGCGCAGGGCTAGCCACTCCATGAGCGCCGGCAGCGCCTTACAGGTGAGCGGACCGTAGGTGCGCTCGATCTCGTCGGCATGCACGGCACCCGCCGGCATCTCCGTCGACGCGGCATATGCGTTGCCCGCGATGGCGGCGGCCAGAGCATCCTGCGGCGAGAGCGCCGGGGCGGCTAGGCTATCGAGCGGATTGGAACCTGCGGCATCGCGCGCGCCGACCAGCGCCTCAAACGAGGACGCGGGCGCGGACGGTCCCGGCTCGGGCGCAGGCGCGCTCACCACAACGGGCTCGGGCTCAGCGTCGGCAGGCACATCGGCAACGCCAGCCGCGCGCAGCTCTTCCAAGCTCTCAAGCGTACCCTCGATATCCTCGTGTGTCTCTTCAAATTCGGCCGCAACGCCCAGGAATTCCTGGATGTTCTCGGCGCGGCTCTCGGACTCCATGGTGCCCTCGGCGCGGAATGCCTGCAGCAGGCCCGTCTTGTCGACAATCATCTCGACGACGTCCTTGAGCTCGCCATCCATACGACGGCCCTCGCGCACCAGCGACACAAAGCTCGACAGGCCATTGCGCACCTTGGCGCTAAACATGCCGGTTTCGGCGCACGCGATCTCGCAGGCCTGGAAGAACGAGCAGCGGTTGTCGCGCGCCAGCTGCTCAATTTTTTGAATCGAGGTGGAACCGATGCCGCGGCGAGGTGTGTTGATGACGCGCTTGACGCTCATCTCGTCAGCCGGGTTCACGATCATCTTGAGGTAGGCCATGACGTCGCGGATCTCGGCACGGTCGAAGAACCGCGTGCCGCCCACGATCTTGTAGGGCACGCCCGCGCGCAGGAACATATCTTCGAGAATGCGCGACTGGGCGTTGGTACGATAGAACACGGCGATATCGTCGTAGCTCGTGCCCTTGGAGTGCAGCTTCTCGATCTCGCCGGCAATCCAGCGGCCCTCGTCGCGCTCGTCGCTCGCCTGGAAGGCCTGGATCTTCTCGCCATCGCCCTCGGCCGTAAACAGGCGCTTGTCCTTGCGCTGCGAGTTATGGCGCACCACGGCGTTGGCGGCACTCAGGATATGACCAGTAGAGCGGTAGTTCTGCTCCAGCTTAACGGTCTTGCAGTCTTTAAAGTCCTTCTCAAAGTCCAGGATATTGGTGATGTCGGCACCACGCCAGCTATAAATGGACTGGTCGTCGTCGCCCACGACCATGAGGTTTTGGTACTTGGCGGCCAGCAGGTTGGCGATCTCGTACTGGACGTGGTTGGTGTCCTGATACTCGTCGACGCTAATGTAGCGGAAGCGCTCTTGGTACTTATCGAGCACCTCGGGGCGGGTGCGCAGCAGCTCGAGCGTGCGCACGAGCAGGTCATCAAAGTCCATCGCATTGGCAGCGCGTAGGCGGCGCTCCAGCTCCAAGTAGACCTGCGCGGCCTTTTTGTCGTTGGGGCTATCGGCACTCTTGAGCATGTCCTCGGGGCCGATCATGGCGTTTTTGGCCGAGCTGATCTTGCTGCGGATCATGTTGATAGGGAATTGCTTTTGCTCGATGCCGAGCGCCTGCATAATGTCACGCACCATGCGCTTTGAGTCATCGTCATCGTAGATGGTGAACTGACCGGTGTAACCCAGCAGGTCGGCGTCCTCACGCAGCATGCGCACGCACATGGCATGGAAGGTGCACACCCACATGCCGCGGGTGCCGCTGGGGATGAGCGCCGCCAGACGCTCGCGCATCTCGGCCGCGGCCTTGTTGGTAAACGTGATGGCAAGAACCTGCCAAGGCTTAACACCCAGGTCGCCGAGCATATGTGCGATGCGGAAGGTCAGGACGCGGGTCTTGCCCGAGCCAGCACCGGCGAGCACCAGCAACGGGCCCTCGGTGGTTAGGACGGCCTCGCGCTGGGCGGGATTAAGGCCGTCGATATCGACGAGCGGCTTGGCGGGTTTGGATGCCGGCGCGGGAGCGTCGTAGATGTCGAGCGGGACGAGCTCGGGCTCCGGCGCTGCAGGGGCGGTGTATGCATCGAGCGGCACGGGTTCCGGTGCGGGCGGCACGGGTACCGTGGCGTTCTTTTCCCAGGGCAAGGGCTGGGTCATGGGCGACTCCTCATCTGACGGACGGCGCGCCTGCGGGCAGCGCCATAGTTTGAGCCGTACCAGTATACCGAGCCGCGCGGACACCGACGCAAATCACACCACGACTCCGTGCGCCACTGTCAGGCCCGCCCCAGCGGATTAGGCGCAATGGGGTCAGGTTAGTCTGCACCAATCAATTGACAATCACGAAACCGCCGATGTCATGGCAGCAGCAGCGAGCGGCGGCCAAGGCGAACAAATTGGCATGAAAAGAGGGCGGCATAGACCTTTTGGTCATGCCACCCCCTTTGAATGACAAGTTGTCGCTCTGGCCGCCGCGCAGCGTCAACCAAGCTAGAGGCCGAGCATAGGCTCCAGAACGAAGAAGTATGCGAGCACCACGATGCCCAGGATGATGCGGTAAACACCGAAGCACTTAAAGTCGTGACGGCGGACGAAGCCCATGAGCCACTTGATGGCGATGAGCGAAACCACAAAGGCCACAACGCAGCCCACGCCCAAGATAGCGACCTCGTTGGCGCCGAACGTGCCGCCCTTGATGAAGTACTTGACCAGCTTGAGCGCACTCGCGCCAAACATGACTGGGATGGCCAGGAAGAACGTAAACTTGGACGCCACCGAACGCGTGCAGCCCAAAAGCAGGCCACCGATGATGGTGGAGCCGGAGCGCGATGTGCCCGGAATCAGCGAAAGCACCTGGAAGCAACCGATGCCCAGTGCGGTCTTCCAGCTCAGATCCTCGAGCGTAGTGATGGAGCCAAAGTCCAGGCTATCGTCATCGTCCTCATCCTCAGCGATAGCCGCGGCGGGCGCCGCAAAGTGTGCACCGGCGGGACGTCCACCCGACACCACAGCACGAGAACCAAACGAACCGGCAACGACCATTTCCTCGCGCTTGTTCGCGCGCCAGTTCTCAATCACGATAAACAGCACGCCGTACACAATGAGCGCCAACGCCACGACGGGAGCATTGTAGAAATGCTCCTCCATCCAGTCGTTGAGCGGCAGACCGATTGCAGCGGCAGGAATGCAGCCGAGCACAATCTTGCCCCACAGCACCCAGGTGTCGCGGCGGCCTTCCTTGCCCTTGCTGGGAGAAAACGGGTTAAGGTCGTAGAAGAACAGGACGCAGACGGCCAAAATGGCGCCAAGCTGAATCACGACCAGGAACATATTCCAGAACGTCTCGCTCACGTTCATCTTGACGAACTCGTCCACCAAGATCATGTGACCGGTCGACGAAACAGGCAGCCATTCGGTGATGCCCTCGACCAGGCCCATGAAGGCAGATTTTAGAAGCTCGATGATATCCAAAGGGACCCCCTCGTTAGACACCCGCCGATAGTTGTTCTGCGGACGGTTGCGGGCGATGTCCCATTATCAACCGTTGGAGGCGCGCCCGCGCCTACCCTTACCAAAAAACTCGCCCGTTCACAGAATTGCGAGCGGTCAAACCCAAATCCTTGGGTATAACTGCAACAAGATAAAGTGTCCGGCGGCCAACGCGCCCGCGCCCGCCCGATGCACGAGCCCCGCGCCCGTGCGATAGACCAAGGAGGAAACCATGAACGAGGGCTACACCAAGGTATTTGTTTCACTCGACGGTACTGAGCAGCAGGATTTTGTGCTCGCACGCGCCATCAAGGTCGCCGCGAACAACGGCGCCAAGCTAATCATCGGCCACGTTATCGATTCCACGGCGCTCGAGAGCGCCGGTTCCTATCCGGTCGATCTGGTCAACGGCCTAGAGGAGGCATTTAAGAACTCCATCGCCAAGCAACTCGAAGAGGCCAAGGCCAATCCCGACATTCCCGAGGTCGAGGTCATGATTCGCGCCGGCCGTATTCGCGAGACGCTCAAGGACGAGATGCTCGACGTGGTCAAGCCCGACCTGGTGCTCTGCGGCGCTCGCGGTCTGTCCTCGATCAAGTATGCGCTCCTGGGCTCGATTTCGACGTTCCTGCTGCGCAACACCGACTGCGACATCTTGGTCGTAAAGTAGCGTTGCTCCCACCGGCCGCGGGGCCTGCGGGGTTTCCACAGGCACGTCCTCGCCGCTTCGCGGCTGCGGGATGTGCCCTTAGGAAACCCCTCCCGGCCTCGCGGCCTTCGCAGCCTTACTTCAGCGAGTTGTCTGATAGAAAAATGGCGTGCCGCCCCGTTTGGGGCGGCACGTTTTGTTTGGGATGGCACGTTTTTACTATAAGGCGATCCTGCTTAGACGAGCTTGCACTTCTGGAATGATCTTCTCGAACATTACCTCCGCTTCGGGAAAACCCTCTTCTTTGAGACCGCGCGCGGCGTCTCTTAGCGCGTCTGGAACCTCATTGCAGGTATCAGCAATCATTCCGGCGACAATTCCCCCGGGCAAACCCGCCCCAATCATTTGGCTCATCACCGACCAGCGCGTTACTTCGTCAATCTTGCGGCTCCCACCAAACGAGACGCCCATCTCACGAACGAGACTGGGGTAAACCGTTGTGCACAGCACGTCATAGAGCGGCGCCAACCTCACCTGCTTCCAACTTTCGTCCCATACGAGCGACCAGTTTTTTAGATGGTTATCACAGTTACCTACGGCATAGTCGAACAGCTGGTTATAGCCGACAAGGAACCTGTCCTCCATTTGATTCGTCGACGCCCTTCGCACCGCATCGACGATAAGCCCCAGGTAATTGACGCCCGTCGGCTCATATTTAAGCTCACGCGAGACGCCCTTGGCCTGACAAACATCTTCCTGATGCAAACGGTATGGAATTGGCAATCCGTCAACCGAGCGTCCGGCATCAGACGTTACTCGGTCAAATCGCTTCACGGCGATAATTGGCTCGGCATCCTCAACTCGGATAAGAAAACACTCTTCGGCCGATAGGTCCATCAGAGAGGCGGCTCTCACGCACATCGCTTCGCACACTGTCTCGCCCGGGAACGTTTTCGACCCCGCCTTGAGAATGTGCGTGGATGGAGCCGCTCCATGAGGCAGGTACCATCCACCACATGGGTCATCGCCCGTATGGTAGAGACCGATCTTCGCCTGAGCACCTGCAAGGGAGATTCGACTCTCTAGCGCTAAATCAAAAGCAACCTCCGCCGGTGCGTATGCCAGCCCGCTTAGCTGTTCCGCACCTATCTCTTCATAGTCCATTTCGAGGCTGTCGCCCGAAGGCTCTCGCGTCAGAACCAGGGCGCCGACGGGTTCATCGCGGACCAAATCGAGTACCTTGAAGTAATCTCCGCGTTCCGCTCGCGCCCTTTTCTCAAGGTCCCTGTTGAGCTGCCCCTCCGGAATGATGCCGGAGAAAAAGGAACCCGTTGCGTCCGGACTAAATGTCTCGGCCGTCAACGGCAGCGAGATCGAAATCGGCGCCGCATCACCGCTCTCGAGATATTTGGGGCTATAGGTGAATATCGGAAACCCCGCATTTTCCTCCAATATGCCGACCAACTGGTAAGACCCATTAAACTCACGGTGAACGAACAGCGTGCCATCCATTACTTCCCCCTCACCTTCAGAATAAAATCAATATCCACGATGGAGGCGTAATCGAAAATGACACCAATTTCGACCGTTGTCCGCCCCCGTTCGATATCACCAATCACGCGAAGGCTGCGACCCGTCATAGTCGCGACGTCACGTTGAGTCAAGCCGAGCTCACGCCTTCTGAGCCTAAGGGCCTTCCCTATCTCAGAGGGATCGAAAACCGTGCGCTCCGAGAAAGCGGCTTCCGACGGTTTGAGCTTGACGCGCCCATCCAGCTTTTTAATCGTTGTCACCGTTCTCATAACGCCTCCAGCTATATTCCTGCCCGTGAACATAGTATAAAACTGTAGCACTATGTTCATGTACGGGAATATAGTGTTGACTACACTAGCAATGTTCCCGTTCGGGAATATAGCTGCCGAAAAGCCTGATTTCTTCTTAAATGGGAAGATCCTGAACGTCTACGCTATACGGGCTGACTACTCAAAGTATTGGAACTTGTTGGTTGAGAAGGCAAACGTGACAACAAAGCCTTCGCCGGAATCGGATGCCGCGGTGACGTCGATGCCCATCTTGGAGCACAGGCGTGCCACCAGATAGAGGCCGATGCCCGTTGCGCGCTTGGTGGTGCGGCCGTTGTCGCCGGTAAAGCCCTTCTCGAACACGCGTGGCAGGTCTGCCGCACTCACGCCGCAGCCGTTATCGGCAACAGTGAGCTCAATGCGCTCACTCGCCAGACCCTCGTCCAGCAACGCGCCCGAAAACACGATCTTCGCGCCGTCCTCGCACGCGTATTTAATGCTGTTCTGGATGATCTGCCCCAAGATAAACTCGAGCCACTTCTCGTCGGTAAAGACCTCAAAGTCGAGGTTCTCGCACACCGGGGCCACGTGCGCCGCGATGAGCTCGCGCGCGTTGGCTTTAATCGCGCCCGTCACCAAGGTCTTGAGATCCCAGCGGCGAATCAGGTAGTCCCGCTCCACGACTTCCGAGCGCGCGTAGTACAGTGCCTGGTCGATATAGCGCTCCACGCGAGCCAGCTCACGGCCCAGGTCATCCACGCGCGACAGGTCGTCTTCGCTGCCGTCCAGGTTTTCCAAAATCAGGTGGGCCGCCGCCAGGGGCAGCTTGGCCTCGTGGACCCAGCTCTCGATATAGTCGCGATAGTCATCGGTCTGACGCCGGCCTTCGGCAACCTCGTCGCAAGCAGCTTTGCCCACGCGACGCAAGACCTCGTACTCGAGCTCGCCCTCGGCATAGGTCGGGCATTGCACCATCTCCTGCACCCATGCGGGACTCTCGAGCTCCTCGGCCGCACGCTCCAGCTGACGCAGAAAACGGCGACGGCGCGCGTACTCGATCACAATGCCGAGCATGCCAAAGACAAAGGACACGCCGACCGCCACGACCACAATAGATGTCGAAGCACCGGCGACCGTCAGCACAAAGCAGCTCAGCAGCACGCCGCACGTCCACACGGCGACGGGAAGCAGTGCATCTTTAAAAAACTTGGCAAACGACATGACCGGCCCCTAGACCGAATAGCCCTGGCCGCGGTGCGTGGTCAGATATCCCTTGATGCCGATTTTTTCGAGCGTGGTACGCAGGCGGTTGATGTTGACGGTGAGCGTATTGTCGTCCACGAAGGCATCGGAGTCCCACAGGTCCTGCATGATGGCCGAGCGCGAGACGATCTTGCCCGCGCGGCTCAGAAGCAACGAGAGGATACGCAGCTCGTTTTTGGTGAGCTCGGTGCTGGTGCCCGTTTGCGTGTTGGTGACCATGGAGCGTGCGAGGTCGAGCTCCAGTCCCTTGTGGACGAGCGTGCTGCGCTCGCCCGCCGCCGCGGTGCGACGCAGTAGTGCGTTGATGCGCGCCACGAGCACACGGGCGCTGTAGGGCTTGGGAACAAAGTCGTCCGCGCCGAGCGTCATGGCCATGACCTCGTCAATCTCGGTCGTGCGCGACGTGAGGACGATGATGGGAACCTCGGATTCGCGGCGAACCTCATGGCAGATGTGCTGGCCGTCTTTGACAGGGAGTGTGAGGTCGAGCAGCACCAGGTCGGGAGCGGCGGCGAGAATATCGCGCGAGACGTGCTCGAACGATTCGCAGGCCTCGATTTCAAACCCGGCGCGGGCAAGAATGTCGACAAGCTCACGACGAATGGGCTCGTCGTCCTCAACGATATAGATCAGCGGCATGGGTTCCGCTCCCCTCTTGGTTGTCTTGCCACCATTATGGCTGCGAAACTGCAGGTGTGCACCGCGCGCGGTGCCAAGGTGACAGAACTGTTCGCGAGCGGGGGCGTTTTGTCCGCCTCGCACTCGTAGCGGTGGCGGGGACCAAAATGATTCTTTAATCCCCGTCCCAGAAAATCATTTAGCGGCGGGCGCGGAGCTTTTCGTAGCCTTCGGCGAAGAAGGCAACCGTAGCGGCGTCGGCCTCGGTGGCGTCCGTCTCGGTTGCGGGGACCACGCCGTGCTCGTCGCTCACTAGGAACAGCGCGCCCTTAAGCTGCGCGGGAATGTCTACGCGCGTGACCGGGATGCCCTTGGTCTGGGCCAACTGCTCGATGAGCGTCGCCGTGCCACACAGGAACTCGTCCGCCGGCGCCACAAAGGCGAGCTCGCCGTTGTTGACGGCGGCGAGCAGCTCGGGCGCCACGCCGGTCTCGTCGGCCTCGGAGCGGGCCTCGGCGGAGCGGGCGCGCAGCGCCTTGGCCGACGTATCGGCGAGCGGCTCGTACTCCCCCACCGTCATGGCGGCGTTGCCGTTAACGTCGATCACCAGCATGAGCACGCCGTCGCGTGCGGTGTAATCACCCTCGGCAAGCGACCACTCAACGTGCTGTTTGGCCCAGCTGAGCATGTTATGGGTAAGCGGCTCGCCCTGCACCAGGCGCTCGGACAGTGCGCGAATGTGGCGGTTGAGCATGGGCACCTTTTTGTTGGACATGCGCCAACGGCAGACAAGCGCGGGCTTGTCGAGCGTGAACTTCTCGACCGCCTCCTGATTGGCGCAAAAGTCCTCGTACGCACGCTGATCCTCGGCATTGCCAAACAGCTCGGCATCATCAATCTGGGGCATGGTCATACCTTTCGTGTTAGTCATTCCGTCCTCTTATACCAAAAAGACGGCCCTCCAAACGGAGCAGCCGTCTTTTGCGGAGATTATTTTAGAAGCGAGGCTAGTCCAAGGGACGAGATAACATCCCATCCTCCCCAGTCAACCTAACAGGTCGGCGAGGGTTGCCCAGGTGCCGCAGATTGCCGTGAAAGAGGAGCGACGCGTACTTGGGTACGCGAGCGACGAATGAGCGGCAAGGTGCGGTGGCTGGGCAAGCCGCAGCGCCACCTCCCTACTTAGTGGCGGAAGTGGCGGGCCCCCGTGAAGACCATAGCAATATTGTGCTCGTTGCAGGCCTGGATGCTCTCGTCGTCGCGCTTGGAGCCGCCGGGCTGGATGATGCAGGTCACACCATGCTCGGCAAGCACGTCGACGTTGTCGCGGAACGGGAAGAACGCGTCGCTTGCGCAGGCAAAGCCGCCCTTCTCCACGCCCTCGCGCTCGCAGAAGTCCTCGGCGCGCTCGCAGGCAAGCAGCGCAGAGTCAACGCGGTTAGGCTGACCCGGGCCCATGCCAATGCCGGCCTTGCCCTTGGAGACCAGGATGGCGTTGGACTTGACGCCCTTGCAGACCTTCCAGGCAAACTCGAGCTCGGCCATCTCGGCGTCGGTGGGCTTGCGGTCGGTGGGGAACGTAAAGGTCGCGGGGTCCTCGGTCACGTGGTCGACTTCCTGCACCAGCATGCCGCCGTCGACGGAGCGCAGCTCCACCTGGGCGCCGTGGTCCACGCCGCCGGTAGCCAGCACGCGCAGGTTGGGGCGCTTGGCCATGCGCTCGAGCGCCTCGGCAGTGTAGCTCGGGGCGATGATAACCTCGACGAACTGCTTGTTCTGATCGGCGAAGTGCTCGACCAGCTCATAGGGAACCTCGCGGTTGCAGGCGATGATGCCGCCAAAGGCGCTCTTGGGATCGCAGGCAAACGCGCGGTCGTAGGCGGCCGTGATGTCCTCGGCCGCGGCGGAGCCGCAGGGGTTCTGATGCTTGAGGATCACGCAGGCAGGCTCGTCGAACTCGCGGACCAGGTTCCAAGCGGCGTCGGCATCCAGATAGTTGTTGTAGCTGAGCGGCTTGCCCTGGATCTGCTCGGAGCCAACGAGCGGGAACTGCGAGCTCGCGGTGTTCTCGCAGCCCTCGGCAAAGCGATAGACCGTAGCCTTCTGCTGAGGATTCTCGCCATAGCGCAGGTCGTCGACCTTCTCCAGCGAGATCTCAAGCTTGGCAGAAGTGTCCGCCACGTCGCTTGCCTGGGCGGCAAGCCAACGGGAGATAGCCGTGTCGTAGGCGGCGGTGGTCTGGTAGACCTTCACCTGCAGGCGACGACGAGTGGAAAGCGTGGTGCAGCCACCGGTCTCGTGCATCTCGGCCAGGACGGCATCATAGTCGGCCGGGTCGGAGATGACGGTAACGCTCGCGGCGTTCTTGGCAGCAGAGCGCAGCATGGAGGGGCCACCGATGTCGATGTGCTCGATAGCGTCCGCGAAGGTGACCTCGGGGTTGGCAACGGTCTTCTCGAACTCGTACAGGTTGACGACGACCAGGTCGATCAGCTTAATGCCGTGCTGAGCGGCCTCCTGCATGTGCTGCTCGGAATCGCGGCGGGCCAGCAGCGCGCCGTGAACCTTGGGGTGCAGGGTCTTAACGCGGCCGTCCATCATCTCGGGATAGCCCGTGAACTCCTCGATGGGGGTTACGGGAACGCCCGCGTCCTCAATGGCACGAGCCGTGCCGCCCGTAGAGATGATCTCGACGCCAAAGTCATCGACCAGCGTCCGTGCGAAATCGACGACGCCCGTCTTATCGGTAACCGAGATCAACGCGCGTGCGATCTTCACATCAGATCCCATGCAGTCCTCCTGTCTGGTACGCCGCCGTGCTCTGTGAGTCGGTGATACGTCGATCTGCAGCGCTCGCGCAGCGGCATTGAAAATACTGATTCAATGTAGCGCATCGAGCGCATCGATGCACCCCGCAACGGGCGCATGTGCAGAAAAAGTTTGTGAGCGGAGGGGATGGGCACGGCACTGGGCACGATGAGTTCATGGAACACAGGGGCACCATAATTTGATGCCAATGGCGTGGTAGAATTGTGCTCGATATGCATCCGCAAAAGAAAGAGGCACCATGGTCTCGCGGGTTCTCTACCGACCGTTTGATACCGAAGACTTCGACGCCATCGCGCTGATTCTGCAACAGCTTTGGCATAACAATTCGGATAACGATGAGTACAACCGCCTTGAGGCCGCGTGCGACCTCGCCTATTGCCTTTCGTCATCGACGTTTTCGCAGGTTGCGGTGATTGACGGCGAGGCGCGCGGCATTGCACTTGCACGCGCAGGACAGAACTCCGGCGTCACTATCAACGAGCATTGGATGGATACCGAACGCGCGTTGCTGTCGCAGATGCGTGAGCTGGAGCCTGATGCCTGCGCCGAATATCTCTCGTTTGTGCGCGCAACCATCCGAACCAACAACCGCCTGCTCGAGAGCAGCCCGTTGCCGCACGACAACGAGGTCACGCTGCTTGCCGTGGATCGCGATGTCCATGGCCTGGGCGTTGGCACGGTTCTGCTCGATGCCGCGGTCTCGCACCTGTCCTCGCTTGGAGCGACGAGGGCGCACCTGTACACCGACTCCAACTGCTCGTGGAAGTTCTACGAGCTGCACGGCTTTAAGCGCACGGCCACGCACCGCGCCAACCGCGAAGAGCGCCGTCACGACATGCCGCGCGAAAGCTTCCTCTACGAACTCGACCTAACAGCCTAGGCCCAGCAGCCATACCTAGTCATTTAGGAACGTCCCCAGTGACTAGTCGTTGGGGACAGTCTTCGTAGGTAGCGCATAAAAAAGGGAATGGGCTTCCCCCGACGGCTGTCGAGAAAAGCCCATCTCGTAATTTAGGACCGTTAGAACGTTCCGCCGCCGCCTCCGCCGACGCCGCCGCCTCCGCCGCCCGAGAAGCCGCCGCCACCGCCACCGCTCGAGCTATCGGAACTCGAAGCCAGCTCACGGATGCTCTCGTGATACACATCGTTAAACGAATCGAGCGGCGACTCGGTACCGTAATGATGGTAGTACCACCAGTAGCAGGGGTAATTGTCGTAGAAACCGTCGGCCTCGCGCACCTCGGGAGGAACAGCCTCGGCAAGCTGACGCAGGACTTCCTTCGAAACGCCCAGCGCCGCACCCATCACCAGAAGTTTATTCCACAGGACCAGATCGCCGGGGACGGCTTCCTTTAGACGCGTGAAGTCCTCGAGCCAATGCTTAAGCGCCTTGCAGCGAGCCGCCACCTCGGCGCCCTCCGGCGTAAAGCGGCGGAACGTAAGGCCCACGCCAATACCCACCAGCACAATCGGCACCGAGATAACCGCAGCGATAATGTTCGCCTGTGCACCGTCGGTAAAGATGATGGATCCCGCGGGAACAAAGGCGATCAGAATACCAAGAACCAGGCAAAACACCATTGCGACAATGCCGTCCGAGGCAACGTACTCGCTATCGGCCAGCTTGCCCTTAACGGTGTTCTGATAGTCCTCGAGCTTGTCGCCCACGGGCGTAGCGTGCTGCTTGACGTAGTGCTGTAGCTCGTCAAACGTGCGCGAGCGGTCGCCGTTCTCGTCGGGCTTAGCACCGGCAAAGAAGACCTTGAGCACCGTGTGGTCAATGCCCTTGGCCGACTTCCAGCCCGCATCACTCACCGTCACGCGATACGTCTGCTCTTCTTTTTCACGCCCCAACAGACCCTTCTTGGCCTTGGTCACGGTCGCCTGCTCCAGCTTGATCACACGGTCGTCAGTGAGCTTCATGAGCGTGGCGATATATGCCTGATCGGGCACCTCGTTCCAGCTCATGAGGGCCGAAAGCACGGCGGGATGGTCGGCCGAAGGCACATCGCGGAAATATTCGTCCTGGAAAAGCGGCTTGGGCTTGCGGCGGCGCAGCTTGAGCACAACGATTGTGCCGGTAAAGGCCACCGCCGCGACAACACTTAGCACGGCAAGTGCATTGGCAATCATGCGAGCGTGAGCGCGGCGGGCGTTAGCTTCGTCGGCCCATTCCTTCTCTTCGCTCAGGATCGTTGACATGCGCTCTTCGCTCGAAGCGGAAAGCCAAGGCACCCAGTCTCTGGGGAAGGCGATGCGCGCCTCGGCGAATTCGCCCTGATGCACGCAGGGAATGGCATAGGTGACCATGGGCTCGTCCGCATCGAGCGATACGTCGCCCGTCAGCGGGCCGTGGCCCCATGCACGGAAGTTATCGCCCTTGACGGCCGCCGTCCCGGCAGCGGCATTTGCGAAGTACACTTCCATCTCGACATCTTCGGAATCCGCGGACCAGCCGTCGCCCACAAACTTCCAGTAGAGCTCAGCGGTATCGGACCAGTTCATAACCGCACCGGTCATGGTGTAGCTCACGTAATAGATCGCGCTGTCGCCGCTCTCGTGGGGGCTGAACACCTTAATCCTTACGCCGTCACCGGTCTGCTCGACCGTGTAGACGCCAGAGTCGCCCTTGTTCGCGCTATCGACTTTGTTAAACGCGGCATCGTCTTCCTCAACGCTCAGCACATCGACGCCCGCCGTGCCGCCCTGCTGGTTGGTGCCCGCATTGATCTCCCAAAACACGCCGTTAATGTCGTCATCGAAATCAAACTGGCGTCCCTCGACAACGGTCAGCGAGCCGTCGGCCTCAACCGTGGCGCCGATATAGGTTTGGGTCATGGAGTAGCCGTCGGCACGTGCAACGGCGGGCAACAGCAGCAGTGTGCACGCGACGAGCGCGCAAATGGAAGCAAATCGCGCAAACGGGCGGCGCTGCTTGCTGACTTTGGCGGCGAGGGTGTTCATAGGCACATCCTTTGTCTGTAAAACCAACAGCGCCATTGTCCCACGTTTGCGGGTACACATGACGAACATCTGGGCCAACGGAACGTCAAATGGGACAAAAGTCCCACCCGAGCCTGGCACTTAGGGACGTTCCTTATCTGCCGACAGTTTGGGACACTCTTTGGTACGGCCTGCGCCAGCAATAGATACCATTTCACAGCTCTGTCACAGGTGTAGCGGCTTTGTGTTGCCGCGGCACGCGCTGATTGAGCCGCCAGCCGAGGGGCATAAAGCAGTTGAGCGAAAACGGTTTGCCCCTTTGCCGTTCGCTCGAGGATCATGTCCCCCTTTTCCGCGGAAACCCCGGCAGTTGCGAAGAGCTGCCGGGGTTTCTGTCGTTTGTGAGGCTAAGTCGGTACGCAGCGATCGAGACCT
>JAXKHW010000027.1:0-7158 GCA_036549635.1 Collinsella sp.
CACGTGCACCATCTTGGCTGCGTCCTCCTCCATGTGGATGCGCAGGATGCGGATGGGCACCGTGTAGGAACCGTCCTCGCGACGCTCGGGCATCTGCAGATTGGACGCGTCATAACTGGCCAGATGGCCCGCACGCTGGTTGCCCTCGCGTATGGTCGACGTCATGGACGTGGACAGGCCCTCGGCGTTGGCCGAGGCGCTCGCCAGGCTCTGAGCCTCAGCCTCACCAAACGCGCAGTCGGGGCGCTCGGCGGCGCCGCGACCGGTCACGTCCAGGTCCAGGTGACCGTACATGGCAAAAGCGACCGGACCCTGCGTGGTTTGGAAGTTCTTGGCCATGTCGGGGTAGAAGTAGTGCTTGCGGTAGAACATCGAGTGGCGCTGGATCTCGCAGTTGGTGGCGAGGCCGGCCTTGACGATGCTCTCGATGGCGCGCTTGTTGGGCACCGGCAGGGCGCCGGGCAGGCCCAGGCACACCGGGCACACGTTGGCGTTGGGCTCGTCATCGTGGCTGAGCCTGCAGTTGCAGAACATCTTGGTATCGAGTGCGGTGAGCTCGGTATGGATCTCCAGGCCGATCACGGCCTCCCAATCCTGCAGGACCTCGGAAAGCTCCTTCATTACAGCTCGCCTCCCTTCCCGGCAAAATCGGGCGCGACGGAAAGCGCGGGCGCACCCGTAGCGGCATCGGCAAAGCCGCGCTCCAGGGCGCGGGCAAACGTGAGCAGCTGACGGTCCTTAAAGGCCGGACCCACCAGCTGGGCAGAAACGGGCAGCTGAGTGTCCTTGCCCAGGCCCAGCGGCACCGAGATACCGCCGTTGCCGCAGATGTTGAGCGAGATGGTGTACAGGTCGGAGAGGTACATCTGCGTGGGGTCGCTGATCTCGCCAAACTTAAAGGCCGTGCGCGGCGAGGCGGGCATGAGAATAGTGTCCACCTTGGCATACGCGGCGTCGTAGTTCTGCGTGATGAGCGTGCGGGCCTTCTGAGCAGCGTAGTAGTACTTGTCGTACACGCCCGAGCTCAGCAGGTAGGCGCCGAGCATCTGACGGCGCTTGGCCTCGGCGCCAAAGCCGTGGGCGCGCGAAAGCGAGCTTTGGTCGGACAGGTTGGCGCAGCCCTCCTCCTGATAGCCGTAGCGAATGCCGTCGAAGCGGGCCAGGTTGGAGAACGCCTCGGCCGGGCCGATGACGTAGTATGCGGCGATGGCGGCGTCCAGGTGCGGCAGGTCGACCTCGACCAGCTCGGCACCCTGGTTCTGCAGCTCCTGGGCGGCGCGCTGAACAGCGGCCTTGACCTCGGGCGTCAGGCCCTCGGCCTCCATAAACGCGGGGATGATACCCACGCGCTTGCCCTCGATGCTGTCGTTGAGATGCTCGGTAAAGTCGACAGCGCAATCCTGGCTGGTACAGTCGTACGGATCGTGGCCCGCGCCGGTAAGCGCATTCATGGCCAGCGCGACATCCTCGACCGTGCGGCCAAAGGGGCCCACCTGGTCGAGCGACGAGCCAAAGGCGACCACGCCGTAACGGCTCACGGCGCCATACGTGGGCTTAAAGCCCACCACGCCGCAAAGCGACGCCGGCTGGCGGATGGAGCCGCCGGTATCCGAGCCCAGCGAGAGCGCGACCTCGCCCGCGGCGACGGCGGCAGCGGAGCCGCCCGAAGAGCCACCGGGCACGCGCTCGGTATCCCAGGGGTTGTTGGTGCGGTGGAACGCCGAGCTCTCGGTGGAGCTACCAAAGGCGAACTCGTCCATGTTGGCCTTGCCCATGGGCAGGCAGCCGGCATCGAGCATACGCTGGACGCAGGTGGCGGTGTAGACGCTCTGGTAGTTCTTGAGCATGCGGGAAGCGCAGGTGGTGCGCGTGCCCACGAGGTTCATGTTGTCCTTAATGGCCAGCGGCACGCCCGCGAGTGGAGGCAGCGGCTTGCCTGCGGCACGGTCGGCATCCACGCGCGCAGCGGCCTCGAGCGCGAGCTCGGGCGCCACCTGCAGGAATGCCTGGACCCCGCCCTCGCGCGCCTCGATGGCGGCAAGGGAGGCCTGGGCCACCTCGGTAGCAGTAAAGTCGCCGGCGGCAACGCCCGCGGCGATCTGGGCGGCGGTAAGGGAATCGAAGCTCTGAGCCATTACTCGCTCTCCCCCTCTCCCAAAATGGACGGCACGCGGAAGTAACGGTCGCGCGCGCTTCCGGCGTTTTCGAGCGCAACGTCGAGCGGCAGATCGCGCTCGGGCTCGCGCAAGTCGTCACCCATCACGTTGGACAGGCTTCCGATGGGATGGAACGTGGGCTCCACGTCGGGCAAGTCATATTGCAAGACGGGCTCGAGCATCTGGACGGCGTCGTTCATGTAGGACGTCATCTGGGTGAGCTCGTCATCGGTCAGTGCGATCTTTGCGTACTCGGCGATGCCGCGCACATCTTTCTCGCTGAGTGCCATAGGCGCTCCCTTCCGCATAACAGTTAAACCGCTCTAGTATACAAGGCAACGCCGGCTTGGAGCAGGCGCTTTACCCAAATGCAGCGAAAACGTAACGAGGGCGGCGGGCTGGCAGGCGGCGGGCTGGCGGTTCTGCAGCGAAACCGCACCGTCCACAGCGAAAACCGTCTCGTCCACAACGATAACCATCTCGCCCGCAACGAAAAGCATCACAACATTCGACGCTTTTCGTCAAAATCGCGATTTTCATCGAATGTTGTGATGGTTTGGAAGTCACGACCACCACAAAGGTGCCTGTCCCCATTGTGGTGGTTCTGAACGATGTCTTATGCCGAGGCTTTGGCCTTGCGGCGTTTGCGGACCGCGTGGATCACGATGTCCAGCAGCAACAGCACAATGGCCACGACCACGATGAGCACGGCAAACTCGCGCTTGCCCCAGTGGCGGCCGGCCAGCGACTTTTGCTTGTCGACATCCTTCTTGTTGTACTTGGTGCGCACGCAATGCACCAGCAGACGATGGTCGTTCACGCCATAGGGCGTGCAGGTAACGAGCGTCACCTTGTCGGCGCCGGGCTCAATGGTCAGCGACTCCATCTCCTCGGGCAGCACGACCTCGGAGTCGACCATCTTGTAGGCGAGCGTCTTGTTCATGGTGTGCAGCAGTACCAGGTCGCCGGGCTCCAGCGAATGGATGTCGTCGAACATGCTCAGGTTGCGCATGCCCGAGTGCGCGGTGAGCACGCAATGCGTCGAGGTGCCGCCCACCGGCAGGCTCGTGCCCTCCAGGTGGCCAACGCCCGCCATAAGGACTTCCTCGCTCGTGCCATGATAGATGGGCATGCTCACGTCGATGGAGGGGATCTCGACCCAGCTCATCATGGGGTCGCGGTCAAAGATGAGCTGCTGATCGTATGGCTCGATCTGGTCGGCGGGAAGCTCGGTGGCCTCGCCCGCCAGCTGCTCGTTATAGGAGCGCGCCTGAAGCAGGATGCGCTCGCGCTCCTCGGCAGACAGCGCGTCCACGGTGCTGGACACCGTGCTGATCTGGTTGAACACGCCCGAGGCCTCGAGCCGATCCAAGATCCACGGCCAGGTCATAAGGCCCACGCCAATAAGGATGATGACGATGGTGATGAGCCGGTCGGCCCAGCGCGGCAGTCGCTTGCGGCGGCGCTTGGGCTTTGGTTGAGGTTTGGGCTGAGGGCTTGAGCCGCCGTTGTCCGCGGCGTTATTGCTCTTCATATGTTTGGCGCCCTGCACCATCACCGGTCACTCCTCTACAGCTCATGTTGTCTAAACAAATAATAGCCGATTCGCGAGCCCCTACCACGGACAACGCAGCCAGGACCGAAACACCGCCTACGGTTCGAATTCTTGGAGACCTTCTACAGCGCTTCTTGCCATGGATATTCCTTTCCAAAAATGCGATCGACTTCGAGCTGAATTCGCTCATCGTCGATTGCCGCCAAAGATAGTGCAAGTGAAATGTCGTCGATACGGGAGGAGTCGGCAAACACGGGCGCATAGCGCCACACTTGGATCATCGCCGCTTCGTTATCCGGCAACTCCCCGTCTGCGACTTCGAGGTCGCTCAGTTGACGCCATGCACTTCTTAAGACGGCCTTTTGTTCCATGCCCGGTGCAGCGAGCATCGAGCGCGCGGCGAGCGCCGTCTCCCCGGCGTCAACAAGATAGTCGATCTGCGGCGTCTTCCTTGCAAAAAGGACCTTCGAGACAGGCGAGGAGAGCTCTGCCATGTGCTCACTGAGCAGAAGATCAACGACAACAGGGAACACGAAGACACGTCGCTCGCGACGCTCGCGCCTCGCGAGCCCCCTGTCAACAAGCTCGGTTATGGCCTCACTCGCGCGGCTTGCCGAAATCCCAAGCGCACGACAAAGGTCATAGGGACGATACGGCTCCTGGGCTGCTCCCCAGATTGCGGCAGCCTGCGCGTTGGGTGACATCTTGGTCGCGTGATTGCGAAACCGGGCACCGCCCCTCTCCGTGCAGGCTGCGCCCATAAATGGAAGAAAAGCCTGTCTACCTGGGCAGACAAAGGGAATCCCTTGTGCGACCAATGCTTTGCGCCGACGTGCATCGGCACCAGGAAACGAAACGACAACAGGAATCTCCGCACGCAAGGCTAGCTGACTATAGACTCTCTTAGCCTCGGGAAGCCCGACGCCAGTAGGCAAACTTGCAAGCAAAAACGAAAAACCGTTTGCGTCAACAGCGCGGACCTCAATCGCCCGCAGATGCAACGGCAAGCGTGCGGATCCAGGCCAAGTTTTGGTCTTGGCGGAGAGGCCTAGTGCTTCTTGTAAGTAGATTAGCGCTTCGTTCATTTCCATCGTTTTCGTTCGATTCCAGTTTGTATTGGAATTATACATAATTTTCGGAATTAACGAGATTCCGTTCGTGCCTAAGCCCATATTTGAGTTTTCAGAATATCCCGGATCGGCTGGGCGATTCGGGATACAATGTCAATAGAAAACGACGCACCCCGCGTAAGTACTTTGGAGCGCGGGCGACCAGTTTCCGGTGTTGTTAAATGCCCGGGCCTCTAACCCCGGGCATTCTTATTTGCGCTTGTTGCGGCGCAAATGCCTTCTACCGTCCGCACCGCGCGTGCGCCTACGGACCTTAAACCGAACCTCATACGAGTCAAGAAACGCGATGACGAACGAGCCCGCATCGGACGATGGAGGCTGGCTGCGTTGTCCAAAAAGAACGGGGCAAACTCCAGTGCGGAGTCTGCCCCGAAAAGAGAATGGCAAAGCAAGAACGTGGATGTTCGAGAAAAGTGTCCGCAAGTCTCATGGCCATCACATCCCACCTGCCAAAGGGATGGGTGAGCGAGCGTTACTCCTGCTCGGACTCCTCAGCCTGCTTGCGGCTGCGGATGAGGTGCGCCACGCCGACGCACAGCACCGCGCCACCAGCGATCCAAGTGAACGTCACGCCGTTAAGACCGGTGAGGGGAAGGCCAGAGCCCTTCTTGTTCTCGACGGTAAGATTAACGGTGCCATCAGTCTGGGTAGCGTCAAGGATGACGAGACTGGAAGTCTCCGCATTCCTGGTGACCGTCACGGTCTGTGCCTCTACCTCGGTTTTACGAAGACTACCTTCGCCAGATACCGGAGTCGAGATTGTGAAGGTGAAGTCCTTCAGCGAATTGTACTCGCCGAGGGCAGTTTTCTCGTGAACGGTGTATGTTCCGGCGTCAAGTCCCGTGATGTAAATTTCACCATTCTCATCAGTGAAGAACTCGTGTTCGTTATCATCAAGGTTGCCATGCTCCTGAACGTATTTGCCCTTGGAAGCGCTGCCGTCCGCATTGTCATCAGGATCGGTAGCCTGAATGGTAAATCCGACATTCTGGAGCTTGTTTTTGCTTTCGTGATCTTGCTTGACGAGTTTGAGCGCATAGGTGTAGTCGCGAACAGTATCGGGCACGGACTCACCCCTGCCATTGCTCATGGGGTTGTTGGAGTAGATGAGCTTAACGGTGTTGTCATTACCCGCGCCGCCCACGACAACCGTTTTATTGGGATCAAGTTGAGCGGTGTACTCAACAAATATCTTGGTACTAGACGAGAGGTCCGCAACGGCAGTCTTGAGATCATCAAACGTAACGGTCAGGGTTTGCCCGGCGCCATTCTCACCATCCTTGACTTCGGGGGTAAATCCAGAAGTTATTTCGACGGCGCTGTCACGATCACTGCCCGCATATACCTTAATGGAGTCTTTCTTAGCCGTCAGGCCAGCAGAAAGTTCATCGTGGAACTCATAGTAGTAAGTACCAAACGAGGCTACGTTTTCGGCAACAGTGCCGGTCAGCTGATATTGAACATCCTGGCCAACCTGCGAGTCAGCCTTATCGGCCCAATCACTGCCGGGCTTGTCGTCCTTAATCTTCTTTGTAACCGTAGGAATACCAATCTTCTCGGTAACCTCGACAGCGCGACCACCCACGACAGCGAAGATTGGCGAAGTGCCGGTCTGCTTCTGCTTGGAATAGTTGTCCTTGGTACCGATAGAACCATCGTCCGTCAGGAAGAGATAGTAGCCGGAGTTCTCAAAGGAAACTGAGGTATCCGCGGCGAAAGCAGCATTAGAAGCCTCTTTTGGTTTGACAGGAGTAGTGCCCTTGACCAAGTCAGCAATCGTATCGAGCAAATCACCATTGTTCACAACGGAAGAAGTCTCTTGGAGATTTGCTGCCATCCACTCGGCAACATCCTGTGCGGTGGGATTTTCAGTGGGAAGTTGTGGATTAGTGGAGTCATAGTCAGCGCTGCTCTGAATGGCAGCAACAATGGCGTTCCGGGTGTCACGTGTCACATTGGCGCCCCATTCGACATCAGAAACGACCTTGTTGTTTGAGCCGGCTCCATCAACCACTTTGGCTTTAAAAATTTGATAAGCGACGAACTGCGTCTTTTTATCCGGATACGTCTCATCCGTATTATTTGCATCTTGCTTGATGGTGATGCTATTGGTCGTAGTCGCCGCGTCCTCAGCAAACGCCATGGTCACCGGGGCCATGACGCCGCCGAAGCTCAGGGCTGCGGTGAGGCCTGCTGTCACTGCCAGGCGTGCGATGTTCTTGCTCATGCTCATCTTCTTTTCCTCTGCTTTCTGCTCGAATTCCATTTGATCTAAATCTGTCTGTCTGTGTCTTAGCATCTACTTCGCTACGTCTCG
>JAXKHW010000231.1:0-1802 GCA_036549635.1 Collinsella sp.
CCCAAATCTTTCCGCAGGACGGAAGGACCCCGCCGCGCGAAGCGCACGGCGGGGTCCTGACATGTCCGAGGACGATTTGGGAGGTAAGCCCTGGGACCTCCGATGAGAGCAGCTCCAGCCGAGGCTATTCGTCGCCGAAGCTGATGCCCAGCGCCTTGGCCTCGCGCACCAGATCACTCTGGGGGTCGACATACTTGAGCTTGCCGGCGACATCCTCGAGCGGCATGTGGCACATCTTGCCGTCGCGCAGGGCAATCATGTAGCCAAACTCGCCGCGCAGGCAGCCGAGTGCCGCCTCGACGCCGCACTGGGTCGCAAAGATGCGGTCCTGGGCGTCGGGCTGGCCACCGCGCTGCGTGTGGCCGGGAATGGCGACGCGGGTCTCGCGACCGGTCTTGGCCTCGATCTCCTTGGCGATGTCGTAGACAATCGACGGGCTCGTGCGCTCGGCGAGCTTCTTCTTGTACTCCTTCTTGGACAGCGCCGCGCCCTCCTTGGAGATGGCGCCCTCGGCGACGGCCACGATGGTAAAGCGGCTGCCGGTTTCCATGCGATGCTCGATGGTCTTGATGACGTTATCCATGTCGTAGGGGATCTCGGGAATCAGGATGACATCCGCGCCGCCCGCGACGCCGGCGTACAGTGGAATCCAGCCAACCTTGTGGCCCATGATCTCGATAACGAACACGCGCCCATGGCTCGAAGCGGTGGTGTGGATGTCGTCGATGCACTTGGTGGCGACGTCGATGGCGCTCGTAAAGCCAAACGTCAGCTCGGTGCCCCAGGTGTCGTTATCGATGGTCTTGGGCAGCGCGATAACGTTGAGGCCCTCTTCGCGCAGGCGGTTGGCGGTCTTGGTGGAGCCGTTACCGCCCAGCATAAACAGGCAGTCGAGCTGCAGCTTATGATAGGTGTGGACCATTGCGGGTACCTTCTCGACGCCATCGGCCTCGGGAATATCCAGACGCTTGAACGGCGTGCGGCTCGTGCCCAGGATGGTGCCGCCGCGGGTGAGGATGCCGCTAAAATCGGCGGGCGACATGACGCGGAACCCGCTGTAGATAAGGCCCTGGTAGCCGTCCTCAAAACCATAGATCTCGATAGGTTCTTCGCTATTGGTCATAAGCGTTTTGACAATGCCGCGCATGGTGGCGTTGAGCGCCTGGCAGTCGCCGCCACTGGTAAGAAGACCGATCCTGAGCATGATGAATCCTTCCGGGCAAGTTATAACATGCGCATAAGTTTACCCCCGCACACTGTTGATACGGGGTAAAACGTGTTAGCTCAAGCGTATGGAAATGTAAACAACGTCAGGCGAGCGTAAGGCCGACGGGCCTGGCTCCTTACAGTGCGAAGGCGTCGACGTCGCCCCAGTGGCGGCGCAGCGTAATAGCGGCGGCGGGTTCGGTATTGTCAAAGACGACCGACCATTGCGTATTGCTGGTGATGTCTTCCGGATTGGGTTCTTGCGCTGCGGCGCGCAGGGCTTCCCAGACAATCGTTTCGTCCTGGGCACCGACATGGGCGTCAAGGACATCGGCGATCGCGACGGCGCGCTCTTTACCATGGCCCAGCTCGCCATTCTTTTGGTTGGGCAGCACTTCGTCGTCATAGCAGGCGTAGAAGTTCGTAACCTGGCGTACAGGAGTCGCTTTGAAAGCGCGGTCCGGATCGCGCGGATCCCACTCTACTACGTGCGCGTCACCGGCGGCGTCGTTGATAAAGAAGTGGTAATCGCGTCCTGCCATGGCGTGCATGTCGTAGGCGGAAAGCAGGTCGACAGCTTCTTGCGTGGTGGCGGC
>JAXKHW010000232.1:0-2890 GCA_036549635.1 Collinsella sp.
CGTTGCCGCGGCTCTGATTGCCGAGGGCTGCTCGCGTGGCGTGTGCGCCGCCGAGGGCGCCGAGGTATTCGATCCGCATTCGGCCGCTGCGGCGGCACGCGTGGTGCGAGAGGCTTGCGAACGGATCGTCGCGCTTCTTGACAAGGCCGGCCTGGATGCACCGGCGCTTTCCGAGGTGGGCGAACAGCTGCAGCTCGGTCGCGACACCATGACGCGTGCCCTGCGCGAGCTTTCGCTCAACCGCGCAATCGTTAAGGTCGAGCGCGACGTTGCCCTGTCTGCTGCCACCGAGGCCCATGCGCGTGAGCTCGTTGCTGCCGCCATCGAGGCAGCCGGCGGCGCAGCCACCACGAGCGTGCTGCGCGAGGCCCTGGGCGTGTCGCGCAAACGCGCCATCAGCATCTTGGAGCACCTGGATGCCGTGCGCTTCACGTCCCTCGACAAGGATGCCGGCGGCCTGCGCTCCCTGCGCTAGATTGGCTGCTCGGTTTGGTAAAATACCGCCGCACTTGGGAACGGATGGGCTCCGGTGGGCTCCGCGGTCCTCAAAACCGTTGCGAGGCGTGCAAAACGTCTTGGATGTGTTCGATTCACATACGTTCCCGCCATACGCTACCAGCGCTTTTGTGCTCGCGGTCTTGCTGCGTGCCGCAAAGGCGCTGTTTTGTTTTTGCACAGGTTTGCCGTACCGCCCGCTTTATCGGCGACGGTATTTGGCTTCGCGTGCCGGGTTTTGAGCATGCCGATGGGGGTGGTTTGCCGTATGACTACCGTAAGACGGGCCGATCTTTCTTGCGTCGTTCAAGCGGGCGGGATGTCCTCGCGCATGGGCTGTGACAAGGCACGAATGTTGTTTTGCGGCGAGCCCTTGATCGAGCGCGTGCTGTGCCGCCTGGCTCAGGTTGCCGGCGAGTTGGTCGTGACGACTTCGCGTCCCAGTGAGCTTGCCTATCTTGAGGAGCTTATGTTTGATGGCCTGCGCCCCCGCGTGGTGATGGACGTCGACGGTCCCGCCGGTGCCATGCGCGGCATCGCGAGCTCGTTGGCCGCGGCCCGATTGCCGCTCGTGGCGATCGTCGCCTGCGATATGCCGTTTGTCTCGCCGGAACTTATCGGCGCGCTTGCCGATCGTGTTGAGGCCGAGGCGCTCGACGTGTGCGTGCCGCGCGAGGAGCGGGGGATTGAGCCGCTTTGCGCCGTCTGGCGCCGTGACGCTTGTGCGCCGGCCGCCCAAGAGCTGCTCGCCTGCGACCGCCAGCGCATTCGCTGCCTGATCAATCGCGTTCAAGCTGGTTATATGGATGAGCCGCAGATCGTTAAGGCCGCGGGCTCGACGCTCTGCTTCGAGAACGTCAATACGCCCGAGGAGTTTGCGGCGGCCGAGTTACTCGCCTAGACGATTGGAGTTGCCATGTCTCACGATATTTGTCCCGACACGGGAGAACCTTGCACTTGCGACGGGTCCGAACCCTGTACCTGCGGCTGCGGTGGCTGTGGACATGCTGCGGAAGAGGAAGCGGCCGCCGCGGCGTATCGTGAGGCACACCGCGAAGGCCCGTCCGGCGATGCCCTCGACCACGAGCGCAAGATTATCGTGTCGTTTGACAGCACCTTCGATGTGATGGAATGCGAGCAGCTGTGCCTGGATGCCGGTGTGCCCGGGCGCATTATGCCTTTGCCCGGCTCCATTACCGCAGGTTGCGGCCTGTGCTGGGCCATGCCGTTCTCGGGCGATGCGCTTGCCGCCTTCCGCGCCACCACCGAAGGCCGCATAACCCCCGCCGACTACCACCAGCTCGTCCTCTAACCACCAACACCACCACAAAGGTGCCTGTCCCCAATGTGGTGGTTTGGAACACGTGGACGAAACAGGTTTGAAACACGGGTTTTGCACGTCAGGCACTCAAAAACGCTTCTACCTGCATCGTAATCAAAACGAAACATCCGCTCGTCGGCTTATGCGTAACTTTGCCGCAACAGTGCGATATTATCCATACTCGATAAAGCTCGCGGCGCATGGGGCGCCTCGAACGACACTTTTCTTTTCCATCAATTGGAGGAAGCATGAGCTACACGCAGAAAGTTCTCGAAGAGCTCAAGGCCCGCTATCCCGAGCAGCCTGAGTTCATCCAGGCCGCGACCGAGATCCTCGGCACCATCCAGCCGGCGCTCGACGCCCACCCCGAGTACGAGGAGGCCGCTCTGCTGGAGCGCCTCGTCGAGCCCGAGCGCATCGTCATGTTCCGTGTTCCCTGGGTCGACGACCAGGGCAAGGTTCAGGTCAACCGCGGTTATCGTGTCGAGTTCAACTCTGCCATTGGACCCTACAAGGGCGGCCTGCGTTTTAACCCGACGGTCACCCTGGGCATGCTCAAGTTCCTGGGTCTGGAGCAGATCCTTAAGAACAGCCTGACCACCCTTCCCATGGGCGGCGGCAAGGGCGGCTCCGACTTTGACCCCAAGGGCAAGTCCAACAACGAGATCATGCACTTCTGCCAGTCCTTCATGACCGAGCTCTATCGCCACATCGGCCCCAACACCGACGTTCCTGCCGGCGACCTGGGCGTTGGCGGCCGCGAGGTTGCCTACCTGTTTGGTCAGTACAAGCGCCTGACCAACGAGTGGACCGGCGTCCTCACCGGCAAGGGCCTCTCCTTTGGCGGCTCGCTCGCCCGTACCGAGGCCACCGGCTACGGTCTGGCCTACTTTGTGGACGAGTACCTCAAGAGCCGCGGTGACTCCTTCGAGGGCAAGAACGTCGTCGTGCACGGCTCCGGCAACGTCGCCATCTACGCCGTCCAGAAGGTTTCCCAGCTCGGCGGCAAGGTGCTGGCCTGCTCCGACACCCATGGCTGGGTCGAGGATCCCGACGGCATCGACTACACCGTGC
>JAXKHW010000233.1:0-5432 GCA_036549635.1 Collinsella sp.
AGGCGATAACCGTCACGCCCTCCTCGCGGCAGCACTCGCACATCAGCTCCAAAAACTCCCACCGGTCCTCGTCGCTCTCAAAGATCTGCCGCCCGGCCATACCGCGGGCGCAAACATGGTAAAAACCGGTGATCGTTTTCCAAACGCGCTGCATGGCGCTCCCTTCGCCGGGATCTGCTTACCATCCAATACATCACGATTGAAACGTGCCATCAAAACATTCACGCAAAATGGCACCCGTCGACGGTAAAAGGCGGCAAACCGACGGCGAACGGCAATATAGCCACAGGTCAGGCAACGTTGCCTTGCCAAAAGCTTGACCAGAACCGATCCCCTTCAGCGGACCGCGCAACCGCAAACAGCTTGATTAAATCGTTTCAATTGAAAGTTCCGCGCTTCTCGCTACGAAAACTGAGCCGTTCGCCGAATATTCCGTGCATTTCGCGGTATTATAGGGGCTGCATGTCATGTCCCTTTCGAAGGGTCGCCCGGCAATCGCCAGCCACGACCCCCAGACGGGACGCCAACACGATAGAGAGGAGAGGCATGCAGTACTCACAGGAAGTGGAGAACATGTGCCCCGTTGCCAAGGGTGCATACCACGGCCCCGCACCCATCCCCGAGGAGGGCAAGTGGGTCCAGGCTAAGGAGATTTCCGACATCTCCGGTCTTACGCACGGTGTGGGTTGGTGCGCACCTCAGCAGGGCGCCTGCAAGCTCACGCTGAACGTCAAGGACGGCATCATCGAGGAGGCCCTCGTTGAGACCATCGGCTGCTCGGGCATGACCCACTCTGCCGCCATGGCTTCCGAGATTCTTCCCGGTAAGACCATCCTCGAGGCCCTCAACACCGACCTCGTCTGCGACGCCATCAACGTTGCTATGCGCGAGATCTTCCTGCAGATCGTTTACGGCCGCAGCCAGACCGCGTTCTCCGAGGGCGGCCTGCCCGTGGGCGCCTCCCTCGACGACCTCGGCAAGGGCCTTCGCTCTCAGGTCGGCACCATGTTCGGCACCAAGGCCAAGGGCGCTCGTTACCTCGAGCTCGCTCAGGGCTACGTCACCCGCATGGCTCTCAACGACAAGAACGAGATCATCGCATTCGAGTTCCTGAACCTCGGCAAGTTCACCGACGCCGTCAAGGCCGGCAAGACCCCCGAGGAGGCCATCGCTGGCGCTATGGGCCACTATGGTCAGTGGGAGAACGCTGCCAAGTACATCGACCCGCGCACCGACGAGGAGACTCACTCCGTCGCCAGCGTGTTCCCGGTTCACGAGTAGAAAGGGAGGGAAATAACTATGACTGTTACGTTCGAAGGTTACGAGCGCCGCGCTGACAAGATCAACAAGTGCCTCGCCGACAACGGCATCGCCTCCCTCGAGGAAGCTCTGCAGATCTGCACCGACAAGGGCTTCAACCCGCGTGAGATCGTCAACAACACCCAGTCCATCGCCTTCCAGAATGCCGAGTGGGCCTACACCCTCGGTTGCGCTCTCGCTGTCAAGCGTGGCGCCAAGTCCGCTTCTGAGGCTGCCGCCATCATCGGCGAGGGCATCCAGGCCTTCACCGTTCCCGGCTCCGTCGCCGAGGACCGCAAGGTCGGTCTGGGCCACGGCAACCTGGGCGCTATGCTGCTCTCCGACGACACCGAGTGCTTCGCCTTCCTGGCCGGTCACGAGTCCTTCGCTGCCGCTGAGGGTGCTATCGGCCTGGCTCTGAACGCCAACAAGGCTCGCAAGAAGCCGCTGCGCGTTATCCTCAACGGTCTGGGCAAGGACGCTGCTCAGATCATCGCCCGCATCAACGGCTTCACCTACGTGAAGACCCAGTTCGACTACTTCACGGGCGAGCTCAAGGTCGTCGAGACCATCCCCTACTCCGATGGTCCCCGCGCCGCCGTCAACTGCTACGGCGCCGACGACGTCCGCGAGGGCGTTGCCATCATGTGGCACGAGAACGTCGACATCTCGATCACCGGTAACTCCACCAACCCCACGCGCTTCCAGCACCCCGTCGCTGGCACCTACAAGAAGGAGCGCCTCGAGGCTGGCAAGAAGTACTTCTCCGTCGCTTCTGGTGGCGGCACTGGCCGTACCCTGCACCCGGACAACATGGGCGCCGGCCCTGCCTCTTACGGCATGACCGACACCATGGGCCGTATGCACTCCGACGCCCAGTTCGCCGGTTCTTCCTCCGTGCCTGCGCACGTCGACATGATGGGTCTCATCGGCATGGGCAACAACCCCATGGTCGGTGCCACCGTCGCCTGCGCTGTCGCCGTCGAGGAGGCCCTCAAGGCCTAATCGCGCCCGCGCGATGCTCATATAGTTGAGCTTTGGAGCCGCTACCTTTCGAGGTAGCGGCTCTTTTTGTTTGCGCTGGTGCAGGGTAGCTAATGCCGATATATCAGCTGGGGCGAAATACGAGATGTGAAGAGATGGAGCGTCAGAGCGTCCATGACGCCCACCTGCCATATTTGCCCTTTACCGATTTGCCGAGTCTTTGCGGCCCCATTGCCGATCACCCGTGCGACAATGCGCCGGACGAGAAAGGAATCCGATGGAATCGACTGATGTACTGGTAATTGGATCTGGCATTGCGGGCCTTTGCGCCGCCATCGAAGCGGCACGCACGGGTGCAACCGTCACTGTGGCAAGCGCCGGCAAGACTATGAGTGGATCGAGCTTCTTCCCCGGAACCTGGGGCCTAGGGCTTATCGGACCCGTTAACGAAGACGATGAACAGGACCTCATCGACACCATTCAGACCGTCGGCGGCGGCGTTGCCGACCCCGAACTCGTCCAAACGTTCGTCCACTGCATTCCCCAAGCGATTGACTGGCTCGAACAGGATCTGGGCGTAGAACTCCAGCGTCCGCAAAGCGCCGAGAGTGCTCAACAAAAGCAATTTATCCCCTGCTTTGACCACAAGACGCGCATGTGGCGCGGCCTCACCCGCAAGCCCCTTGAGGACGCTCTGACGACCTGGATCGAGTCGCTCGGCATTCGCCTGCTCCCCCGCCATGAGCTTATCGACCTTGTTGAGGACACGAACGGCAGAATAACCGGAACCGTGCTCTACGACCTTACCGAAAATCGAATCGTGCCCTTTGCTGCCAAGGCCACGATCATCGCAGCCGGTGGCACAGGCGGCCTGTTCGAGCGCAGCCTTACGTCGGCTGATGTGCTCAGCTCCTCGCAGGCCATCGCACTGGCGCACGGCGCAACACTTACTAATATAGAGTTCATGCAGATGATGCCCGGCTTCATCGAGCCCAGGCGTAACTTGGTCTTCAACGAGAAAACCTGGCGCTACGTGCATGTAGACCAGCCGGTAGATATTGCCGACGACAAGCTGAACGACCTGCTCGAGCAGCGCTCTGGATATGGTCCCTTCACGTCACGCTTGGCCTCCCGCGCTATCGATCTCGTCATCGATCAGGCAGGTGTCGAAGGCCTGGCACTCCACTACGACTTCCCCCGCGAGGATGTCCCAGAGTTTGTGCAGACCTTTGCCACCTGGCTGCAAGACGAGCACGGCATCGCCCCGACTGACGAGATGCGCGTTGCGATGTATGCCCACGCCGCTAACGGCGGCATCAAGATCGATAAGACCGCGCACACGGGCGTTGAGGGCCTCTACGCTTGCGGCGAGGCGACAGGCGGCATGCACGGCGCCGACCGCATTGGTGGCTTGTCAAGCGCCAACGGCATCGTATTCGGACGTATCGCGGGCGCATCGGCAGCCCTCACAGCGCAGAAAGAGCCTGAGGCGGCCCTGAAGGCGGATATCACCCTCCCCCAGTACGGCATTGCCACAACAGATGCCGAACGCCTGACACACAGCCTTAGGCACACGATGAGCACCTTTTGCATGATCAACAGGACCGAAACAGGCCTATCCGAGGCCCTGCAACAGCTTGAAAGCCTGCAAGACGAAGCCACGGCTCTAAATAAGCCACATGCCAACGACAGCGAAATCGCTGCCCTCGCCCGCCTGCAATCGCAGATTCGACTAGCACAGGAAATGGTCAAAGCCATGCGCAAGCGAACCGAAAGTCTCGGGTCGCACTATCGAGCGGATTAAACCGGACACCTATCTAAAGCAGAACACAACCAATCGATATCCATGGGCCCCGTGAGCTCGAAGCAGCACGGGGCCCATTCGTGTCCGCACGACAGCGTATCCTTATTCTGAATACAGAGCGGACAAAGCCCGCATAGAAAATAGACCAGCGAGGAGGAGATATGGACAGTAGAGATATCGAGAAGTGGCGTATCGAACTTGATAGCTACGCCAATGTGGAAGACGGCGTTGAGTATTGGCTCGCACGCGATTTAATGGAACCCATGGGGTACACTCGATGGGAGAACTTCGCCGAAGTTGTTAAGAGGGCAAAAGTCTCGTGCGAAACAAACAAAACTCCAGTTGATTCCCATTTTCGTGACACCACGAAAATGGTAACTGCCGGTGTCGCCGCTCGCGCGGTTAAAGACTACAAACTTACGCGCTACGCATGCTATTTAATCGCCCAAAACGGAGATCCAAACAAGCCGGAGATCGCGCTCGCGCAGGCATACTTTGCCGTGCAGACGCGCCGCCAAGAGCTCATAGAGCAGCGCTTCGCAGAGATTCAGCGCTTGCAGGCGCGCCACTCGCTATCCGATTCAGAGAAACAGCTCTCGGGTATTGCGTTCAAACGCGGCGTTGACTCCAAAGGATTCGCGATCATCAAGTCGAAGGGCGATGAAGCGTTATTCGGCGGCAGAAGCACGGCGGAAATGAAGCAGCAGCTCGGCGTACCCAAGAGCGCGGCATTGGCGGACAGGTTAGCCGATGTCCTCATCAAAGCAAAGGACCTTACGAACTCGATGACGGCCTTCAACGCCGAGGAACACGACCTGTACGGTCTGGACCAGATCAAGCAAGAGCACGTCGAGAACAACACAAGCGTGCGTGGCAGCCTCATCGACCGCGGAATTGTCCCCGAGAACCTACCGCCTGCCGAGGATACAAAAAAGCTCGAGCGTCGCGTGAAGGCAGACGAGAAGAAACTCAAGGAGGGTACTGACGGTTTTACCGATCCCCAGGGTAGGCTCGATCTGTGAAAGCGGCCGCGCCTTTTCGGGTTCGACCCCATGCGAGGTCAACAAAAAAAGACGGCCAACTCTCGTTGACCGTCTAAACTTGCTTTGGTGGGCCGTCAGGGGGTCAGCCTGCTGCGCAGGCGACCGCTGCGGCGCCAAGGCGCCTTGCGCGCTGCGCTGGCAAATGCTTACGCGTTTTCCCAGCTACGCGCCCTTTCGGGTTCGACCCCATGAAAGGTCAACAAAAAGCGACCGGCCGAAGCCAGTCGCTTTAACATACTTTGGTGGGCCGTCAGGGGGTCGAACCCTGGACCTTGGGATTAAGAGTCCCCTGCTCTACCAAC
>JAXKHW010000234.1:0-4012 GCA_036549635.1 Collinsella sp.
CTGCCAAAAAGGGACAGGTTTATTTTGGCAGGTTTTATTTGGGCAAACGTTGTTGGCGCAATGGGGACTGGTTTATATTCACCAAGTTGGTGCAAAGTAGCCTGACCCCTTTGCACCAAAAAGTTGCGGTGAGATAGTTCTTGAATTGGCCTTTTTGATGGCTAAACAGGAACTATCTCACCGCAACTGCCTTGAGTGTTTTTTGGCAGCTAGTTTACTTGCTCGCGAAGAGCCCGATCAGGACGATCACGAGGATTACGGCGATGATGCAGACGATGGCTCCGGTGAATTTGATGCGTGAGTCGCGGGTGCGCTCGCGCACGTCGTCCTCGGCGGCTTCGAGTTGAGCCACTTCACGCTCAGTTTCGGCGTGCTCGGCCTTATCGCGGGCCAGGGAGCCCGCGAGCGATTCGGTAATCTCGGGATGGTCATGCACCTCGGTCGCCTGCTCGATGATCGACTGTGCGTGCGCGACGTCCGCCTGGGCATTGGCAATAGCCTGCTCTTGCTCTCGACGCGCTTTGTCCTCGGCGGCGATCTTCTCGCGCAGTTCGCGCTGGCGCGTTGCGGCGGCGGCTTTTGCGGTCTGCAGCTCGTCGCGCGCGGCATCGGCCTCGGCAGTCACGGCCTGATGGGCACGCTTGGCGTCGGCGATGGGGGCTTGCGCCTGCTCGACGGCGTGCTCGGCGGCCGCGAGCGAGTGCTCAAGATCGGCGGTGATGTTCGGGACATCTTCCTCGGCTTTGCGCAGGGCATCGGCCGTGTCGGAGATCTGCATCGAAAGCTCGCTGGTGCGCACCGTGTAATTGGCGGGATTCGCCGAAGGATTGCGCTGCAGCTCGGCATACTCGCGGCGCAGCGTTTCGAGTTGAGCGCGCGTGGCGTCGACGGTTTGCTGCGCTGCGGCAACGCCGGCGTCGCGCTCGGCCTGCACCTTGTCGCGGATGCGCTTGGAATCCTCGAGGCGTCGAACGAGGCGGTTACCGGTTTCGCGCGAGCTGGCTTCGCGCGCTTCTACGGCATCGAGTGCGGCTTTGAGACGCCGCTCGGTGGCATCGTCCTCTTCTTTTATTTGCTCGAGCTGCGCCTTGAGCTCTGTTGCCTTGGCAGCATGGGTATCGCGGCCGATTTCTGCCGCCGCGGCGGCCTTTTGTGCCGTGTCGATAGTCTGGCGCTGCTCGGCGACGATTTGGTCGTAGCGGCCTGCGATATCCTGACGCGTCTCGAGCTCCTCGCCTTGATCGGCGATGCGCTGCTCAAGTTCGGCCAGGTGGGCACGGGCGTCCGCGAGTGCCTTCTTTGCGGCGTTCATCTCGCGCATGGCCGAGGCACCCTGGGCGATAAAGGTGCCCACGGCGCTGGCGGTGTTTGAGACGGCGCCTCCCAGGTCGCGGCTGGCTGCGGGGGTGTGCGGGGCGGTCGAGTGAGCGTCGTTTTCCGTGCCCACATCGGGCGCCTGTGACGTGGCGATGCTGCCGGTGCCGCCCTCGACTACGGAAAAGCCGGCAGCGTGCGGGTCGACTGCATCGGCACCAATGGTGGGATGCTCGAGCTGCAGGAACGAGGGCATGGTGCTGCCTTGGTCGGCAACGGGGGTCTCGCCGGGCACGAAGGTCGAGGCGGCCTCGGCGGCCTCCTCTTCTTCGGCGTCGATATCAGCGTCGGACACGGCGTCTTTCATCGCTTTGACGGCATCCATCATGGAGTCCATGACGGCATCGAGCTCTTCTTCCGAAGACACCTCGATGGGGCCTTCTGCTTGCGGGGCGGCGTCCTTTTCGGGGGCGGCGTCCTGAGCGTCCGAATCGTCGTTTTGCTCGCCGGCATCTTCGGCCGCAGGGATTTCCGTCGCAGCGCCGTTATCCAGAGTGGCGTCGTCGACGTCGGTATCATTGCAGGTCGCAGAGTCGGTATCTGCGGCGACGTCTGCTGAATCATCAATATGCTGTTGAGTCTGGGGGTCCAGCTCGTCTGTCATAGGCATGTGCTCCTCATCGTTGTTTGTCACCCTATGATAAAGTCTCGCGCCGACATCCCGCGTGCTGCAGCAAAGTTTCAAAACGTGTTCGATGACTCGTTTGGCTGACAAAAATTCGGCCTTCTTATTCAGTTTGTGCTTGACATCCCCTTCGCCGAATGACGTTGTGCCGTTCGCCTGCTGCAGCCTTTATTTTTCACTTGAACCCGCTAAAGTTGCATTTCAGCTTTTGGCGCGTGAAGTTGGATGCGCGCAGTCGGCGGGCGTGCCCGTCGCGATTCGAAAGGACTTTGTATGGGACTTTTCACTGGTAAGACCGTAATCGTCACCGGCGGCGGCAAGGCCACGCTTAAGGACGGCTCCGCTGGCTCCATCGGCTACGGCATCGATATCGCTTTTGCCAAAGAGGGCGCAAACCTCGTCATTACCGGCCGCAACGTTGCCAAGCTCGAGGCTGCCAAGGAGTCCCTCGAGGCCGAGTACGGCATCAAGGTTCTGCCTGTTCAGGCCGATGTCTCGGCTGGTCAGGACAACGAGGCCGTCGTCCAGAACGTCATCGACAAGGCCATCGAGGAGTTCGGCCGCATCGACGCCGTCGTCAACAACGCTCAGGCCAGCGCCTCGGGCGTGACCATCGCCGACCACACCATGGATCAGTTTAACCTGGCCATTTACTCCGGCCTGTATGCCACCTATCTGTACATGCAGAAGGCCTATCCGCACCTGAAGGAGACCAAGGGCTCCGTTGTCAACTTTGCCTCGGGCGCCGGCCTGTTTGGCAACTACGGCCAGTGCAGCTATGCCGCTGCCAAGGAGGGCATCCGCGGCCTGACTCGCGTTGCCGCCAACGAGTGGGGCAAGGACGGCATCAACGTCAACATCGTGTGCCCGCTTGCTTGGACCGCTGCGCTCGAGAACTTCCAGGATGCCTATCCCGAGGCGTTCAAGGCCAACGTCCACATGCCGCCGGCAGGCCATTACGGCGATGTCGAGAAGGAAATCGGCCGCGTGGTCGTTCAGCTCTGCGGCCCCGACTTTAAGTACATGAACGGCGAGACTGTCACCCTCGAGGGTGGCATGGGCCAGCGGCCCTAAGAGTTACGGCGTTTTACCAAACGCCGTAACGGGCCGACGCTGCGCGGTCGCCAGGGCGACAACTTGTCATTCAAAGAGGGCGGTATGACCAGAAGGTCTATGCCGCCCTCTTTTCATGCCAATTTGTTCGCCCTGGCGACCGCTCGCTGACATTCCCAAAACATCGGCGTTGCCAAAACATCGGCGTTGGCGTGGCTGGTAAATAGCTCCACTCATTGGGGACGTACTTAAATGAGTACCCGCCGAACGAGAGTGGATAATCTCCCGTTTTTGGTCTGTGTTTCGGGCAAAAGTGGGAGATTATCCACTCTCATGAGATAGGCGTCCGAAAATCCACGCTCGTTTGCTGTCCCCTTTGCACCAGTTTCTGTCGAGTCGGTGCTTCTTGCGGGTTGCCCGTATAATGGTTTGCGTATGAACCGCAACCAAGGAGTTCCAGTTTATGGACCAGAGCCTTTTTAAATTCGACCTGATCGCCGAGGATCCGACGACGCATGCGCGTGCCGGCGTGCTGCACACCCCGCACGACGACATCGAGACGCCGATCTTTATGCCCGTGGGCACCAAGGCAAACGTCAAGGGCATCCCCACCGAGACCGTCAAACAGCTCGGCGCCCAGATCGTGCTTGCCAACACCTATCATCTGTCCATGCGTCCCGGCGAGGACACTATCGCCGAGCTGGGCGGCCTGCACAAGTTTATGAACTGGCACGGCCCCATCCTCACCGACTCGGGCGGTTTCCAGGTGTTCAGCCACAACGACGCCGTCAAGCTCACCGATGAGGGCGTGCGCTTTATTGTCAACGATTACGACGGCCGCCACGTGTTCTGGACGCCCGAGGACAACATGGAAATCGCCATGAAACTCGGCTCCGACATCTGCATGCAGCTGGACCAGTGCCCGGGCTATCCCGCCACGCGCGCCTACGTTGAGCGCGC
>JAXKHW010000235.1:0-2593 GCA_036549635.1 Collinsella sp.
AGCGTGCCGCCCACGCCGTCCTTGAGGGAACCGGCGTAGGGAACGTAGGAGTCGACGCCCTCGACGAAGCTAAGCTTCGCGGCGCCGCCCAGGTCGTAGCGCTGCCAGTTGCGAGCACGCGCAGAACCCTCGCCCCAGTACTCCTTCATGTACTGACCGTTCACGTTGACGCGCTCGGTCGGGCTCTCGTCAAAGCGGGCGAAGTAGCGACCCAGCATCATAAAGTCGGCACCCATGGCAAGGGCGAGCGTCATGTGGTAGTCGTAGACGATACCGCCGTCGGAGCACACGGGCACGTAGACACCGGTCTCCTCGTAGTACTCGTCACGGGCGCGGCAGACGTCGATCAGCGCGGTGGCCTGGCCGCGGCCGATACCCTTGGTCTCGCGAGTAATGCAGATGGAGCCGCCGCCGATACCGACCTTGATGAAGTCGGCGCCGCAATCGGCCAGGAAGCGGAAGCCCTCGGCGTCGACAACGTTACCGGCACCGACCTTGACGTCCTCGCCGTAGTTGGCGCGGATCCACTCGATAGTGCGCTTCTGCCACTCGCTGAAGCCCTCGGAGGAGTCGATGCACAGAACGTCGGCACCGGCCTCGATGAGCAGCGGCACGCGCTCGGCATAGTCGCGGGTGTAGATACCGGCGCCGACCCTGTAGCGCTTGTCGTTATCGAGCAGCTCGTTGGGGTTAGTCTTGTGGCTGTCGTAGTCCTTACGGAAGACAATGCCCATGAGGTGATCGTTGTCGTCGACGATGGGCAGGGCGTTGAGCTTGTTATCCCAGATGACGTCGTTGGCAACCTTAAGGCTGATGTTCTTGTCGCCCACGATGAGCTGCTCACGCGGGGTCATGAACTCGGAGACCTTCGTCTGGTGGTCATCGCGGCTGGGGCGATAGTCGCGGCTGGTGACGATGCCCAGGAGCTTACCCTTGGGAGTGCCGTCGTCGGTGACCGGCATGGTGGAGTGACCGGTCTTCTCCTTGAGCTCGATGACCTGCTCCATGGTCATGTCGGGGGTCAACGTGGAATCGGACTGAACGAAGCCGGCCTTGTGATCCTTGACGGCCTTGACCATAGCGGCCTCGGACTCGGCGCTCTGGGAACCATAGATGAAGGACAGGCCACCCTCGGTAGCGAGCGCGACACCCATGTCGACGCCCGAGACGGACTGCATGATGGCGGAAACCATGGGGATGTTCAGGGTGATTGCCGGCTTCTCACCGCGCTTAAAGCGGGTTAGCGGCGTCTTAAGAGAGACGTTGTTGGGGATGCACTGCGAGGACGAGTAACCAGGGACCAGCAGATACTCCGAAAACGTGTGGGACTCACCGGGAAAGAACGTAGCCATGTTTCTCCTTTTTCCATGCGACCGGTCGGCTGCAGGCCTCGTAGGACCCAGCCCAACCTTGGGCGCCCAATACTGGGGAAGTATCTTAACGCACTTTGACTGCTACAATGCATGTTTTAAGAAGAGCACACGAGGGTTTGACGCAGGCTTTGCGTTTGCCCAGCAAACACTTTAGCGGGGAGACGTGGAGCACATGAAGTACAAGACGACGGCAAAGTTGGTCATTCAAGCGTGCGACAAAGATCTGCCGGGCGTGTTCGGCCACGGCTGCGTCTTACTGCTGCAGGGCATCGCCCGCGAGCACTCGCTCAACCGCGCCGCCAAGAGCATGGGCATGGCGTATTCCAAAGCGTGGCGTATTGTAAACGAGGCTGAAGGCCAGCTGGGCTGCAAGCTCATCGAACGCGACGGAGCCCGCGGATCCACGCTCACCCCCGCCGGCGAGCGAGCCATAGCGGTCTACGAGGAGCTGCAGGCCGACATCAACAACGTCATCGCCACCAAAGCCGACGCCCTCATCGCCAGCATCAAAGAGTAGCCCATTTGGAACGGGGCCTTATAGCCACACAACCCCTTCTCATAAGTTGCGGTGAAATAGGGACTGTTTATGCGGTTAAAGCCGTAAATCAATCCCTATTTCACCGCAACTTATGAAGTCGAGGATGATTTAGCTAGTTGCGGAGGGCGTTGTCTAGGGTGGCGGCCACGATCAAGGGGTCGTCGGTGCCGGCGAAGAGGCGGATGGTGCTCCCCTGTTTGCCGCGTGGGGCCGAAAGGCGCGTCGTTGCGCCGCCGGCGGACGATGTGCGGAATTCGTCCGGCAGCATGCTGAAGAATTCGCACGCGGTGCAGTCAATCAGGTCAAACTCAACTGCCGGGCCAAAACCATGCTCGAGGATTCCAATTGCAACCGCATGGTCGGGATGCGAGCTCAGCCCGGGATAGCGCACGTTGCGCACCGTCTCGTTGGCGGCCAGATACTCGGCCAGCGCACGGGCGCGGTCGAATTGCGCTTGCATGCGGGCGTCAAGCGAGGAAAGCCCACGCTCCAGCACGTCGGTCTCCTCGGCAGAAAGGTCAAGCGCCGACGCACCGCAGCCTGCAAACAATACGTGCGCGCACTCGGCAGCGGCATCCACACGATGGCGCTTAAGCTGCGAGCGCGACACCGAAGCAGCAACGAGCTTGCGTGGAGCCTCACCGGCGCACACACGGTCGAGCGCCTCGAGCGACAGTACGGC